>NZ_DCRI01000014.1:54216-55786 GCF_002324975.1 Acinetobacter sp. UBA1496
AATACACCTTATACGAAATGTATGATATTTATCTTTAAATATCAGTATATTAAATCAAGACGTTCTGGAGTATAGAGCACCAGAGCGGCTTTTTATTGATTATTCATGTTCCACGATTATTTACCAACCAATGTTCCACGGTTTTATGCAATCTAATTTAATCATAAAGTTTTAATTTTAGAAAATTAATATGAGACTTGATAAAAAAACCGCCAATAATCGCGGTTTCTTTCAATGACAACTTATGTGTCGTTCAATGACATTTTATGCGACGCAAATAACAACTTATGTGTCGCGTGACGTGGCTTTGGCCTGATAAAGGGCCTGATCGGCCTGGCTCAGGAGTTGCTGCGGGCGTAATTTTGGTTTTGAAATAGCAATACCAAAGTTGGCAGTCACCGGAATTAACTGTCCTTCATCACTAAAAATCTGTAGTTGCTGGATCGCGCTTCGGCAACGCTCTGCAACCTGCTGAGCTTTTTCCAGGCTGGAATTATTCAGGACCAGAATAAATTCTTCACCACCGAACCGGCCAACGACATCACTTTCACGCAATTGCTGATTCAGTACCGCACTGACTTGTACCAGTGTTTCATCGCTCTTGTGATGTCCATAGTAATCATTGATCTTTTTGAAATGATCCAGATCTAGCAGCACTAGGGCATAGTTAAAAGTCGCAGTACTATTTAGCTGGTCCAGACAGTGATTAATACTACGGCGATTAAACAGATTGGTCAGAGGATCAATCTGGCTGAGATGGTTAATAAGCTGTTCACGATAGCGCCATTGGCTGAGTAAAATCTCAAATAAAATCATGCAGGCAGCAAGAATTGGCAGTATAAAATACAGCATTGATAATAGCCAGAAGCTATTATGGAAAAACTGATCCTGAATATTAAAGAGTGGTGAATAAGGTAGTTGCTGATTAAAGCTTAGATAGGCACAAGTCACCAGGAACAGTGAGGCCGGAATCAGCATGCTATAGACCAGTCTCCGGTGAAACAGGACCAGTCCTACCGTCATCAGGCAAACATAGGCAATTGTGGCTACCGGGCTGATCACGCCTACGATATACGCATCCCGACACAGGGACACCACAAAGATACCCACTGCCAGATAGGGAAAATATCGTTCTATCAGTGCATTGCCTTGAAATTTATAACAGGGATAAATCAAAAGAACCAGCGCCAGTAAAAACAGGCCATTCATATGAACCTGGGAACGAACAACGTCAATATGGACATGCTGCCAGTATTGTGGATGTGACAGGACAAACAGATCCCAACTTAGCCAGCTTATATGTATGCCACAGCCAAGTGCCAGCATCAGGATACACTTTTTCAAAATCCCCTAGTTCATCACTACTTCATCTTCGATCAGATATTTCTTGAGTCGATGATTCTGGAATTTTTGTAATACTGCTGACATTCGCTTCATACAACAGGTCTGACATTTATTGTTATTGCTAAGTTTTTAAAAGATGGAAAAATATTGCTTTAATTATTTACAGAAATATAACATAAAATTAATTCATTGATAATCAGTAATATTTTAGGACTTACGCACTATT
>NZ_DCRI01000078.1:0-53797 GCF_002324975.1 Acinetobacter sp. UBA1496
TTATTCCAAAAGCCCTCTGCATAAGCAGGGGGCTTTTTTTATGCGTGGGATTTAGGAAAATTAATTATTCGATGGTTATTTAAACTGAATCATCACATAAAAGGCGAATTGAGAGGGGTATACTGAGCAGGTTCATGGAGCGCATATGTCCTCAAATTCATCTTCAAGCCATATCGCATATGGTTCATCTGCTTTTAAAGCTATTTTATTCTCCTTATTTCTGGCGGGTTTTGCGATTTTCTCATCGCTGTATTGTGTCCAGCCCATGATGCCGATTCTGGCAGACTATTTTCATATTTCTCCGACACAAAGTAGTTTTCCGCTTTCATTCTCTACGATTGCACTAGCTGTTGGCTTGATCTTTACTGGTCTGATTTCAGATCGTTTTGGCCGTAAGCCGATTATGGTCTGGTCTTTATTTTCAGTTTCAGTCTTACTGTTACTCAGTGCTTTACTGCCGATCTGGTCGATATTTCTGGCAACACGAGTGCTAATAGGTCTCACAGTCAGTGGCGTAGCGGCAGTGGCAATGACCTATATCGGAGAGGAAGTGGCAGAGCAGGATGTGGGCTTTGCCATGGGACTATATATTTCCGGAACTGCGATTGGTGGTATGAGTGGTCGATTGATTGCTGGAACATTGGTGGATTTTATTTCCTGGCAATCCGCGACTTTGATTATTGGATTGCTGAATCTATGTATCGCGGCAACTTTCTACTTTCTACTACCGAAGTCCAGGCATTTCAAAGCTTATCCAATACAATTCAGCCGTTTTATCAGAGCATTTCAGCAGAATCTGAGTGATCCCAAATTAAGAATTCTGTTTCTACAGGGCTTTATCTTGATGGGGGGCTTTGTCTCGGTATTTAACTATCTGAGTTATCGTTTGATTCAAGTGCCATTTGAACTGTCTCATGTCTGGATAGGGTTGATTTCGATTACTTATCTGGCCGGAATTTATAGCTCTCCACGAGCCGCAGCTTGGAGCAGAAAGTTTGGACGTTATAAGGTGCTTGCCGCCATGCTTTGTACCATGCTGTTCGGCTTAGCCTTAATGTTGATTGATAACTTGGCTTTGGTTTTTATTGGTTTGCTGATTTTTACTTTTTCCTTTTTTGCGGCTCATTCAACTGCCAGTAGCTGGGTATCGGTGCAATCCTTACAGTATCGTGCGGTAGGTTCGTCCCTTTATTTGTTCTGTTACTACCTCGGTTCAAGCTTACTTGGAAGTTCGAGTGGACTAGTCTGGGAAAATGCCGGATGGTTAGGACTAAGTGTATTTATCGCTATTATTTTAGGATTAGGCTTGCTGATGGCACAGCGCTTAAAACCTATAAATGATTCTTCAAAATCAGGATAAGTATATATTCCTAATAAAGGTCTTAAAGCTGTTTTCGTATAAATTATAATCAAGCAACCTAAGCTGAATTCATGCTAAAATACTCGGCTTTCATCTTTGATCACTTTCCTGATCTTCCATCTGCCAGCCGAGAATTGCTAGCCATGTCTACTGCTTATACCGCTCAGACTGCGCCTAAAGCGTTGTTTGATTACGACAAATATTGGGCGTCATGTTTTGAACCCGCGCCTTTTTTGCCGATGTCACGCGAGGAAATGGACCAACTCGGTTGGGACAGCTGTGACTTTATTTTTGTCTGCGGTGATGCGTATATTGACCACCCGTCATTTGTGACAGGCATTATT
Organism: Acinetobacter sp. UBA1496; assembly: GCF_002324975.1. Lineage (NCBI taxonomy): Bacteria > Pseudomonadati > Pseudomonadota > Gammaproteobacteria > Moraxellales > Moraxellaceae > Acinetobacter > Acinetobacter sp. UBA1496. Next base: position 1,705 of record NZ_DCRI01000078.1, read on the forward strand.
GGACGTGTGCTCGAAGCGCAAGGTTTCCGCGTCGGGATTATTGCCCAACCTGACTGGACCAATGTAGAAGCCTTTCGTGTACTTGGTAAGCCGAATATTGCCTGGGGTGTGTCTGCCGGTAATATGGACTCGATGATTAACCGTTATACGGCAGATCGTAAGATTCGTTCAGATGATGCTTACTCACCAGATAACCAGCCGAATAAACGTCCAGACCGTGCCGCAACAGTCTATTGCCAACGTTGTCGTGAAGCTTTCCCGGATGTGCCGGTATTGCTTGGTGGGATTGAAGGTTCATTGCGTCGTATCGCGCATTATGACTATTGGTCAGATAAAGTTCGTCGTTCGATTCTGATGGATTCTAAAGCGGATCTGTTGATGTACGGTAATGGCGAACGCTCGATCATTGAAATCATGCATCGTCTGGCCAAGGGTGAAAAGATTCATCAGATTACCGATGTTCGTGGTACCGCATTTATTATTAATAAACATAATCGTGCAGCAAAAGCCCAGTTTGTCGAAATCGCATCCAATGATGTCGATACCATTGGCCGTGTCGATCCGATCATCAACCCGTATGTAATGAGCGAAGATATTGATGGCTGTGAAATCGAAAAAGATAAAGGCAACAGCTTAAGCCAATACCAGAATTTCCAGAAAGAAATCGTAGCGAATCCAATCGTGCGTGAAGGGGATAACCTGGACCCAGATACGCAAATCGTGCAGCTACAACCGGCATCTAAAGCGATTAAACATAAATTACCACCACGTGAATTGGCAGTGATTCGGTTGCCTTCTTTTGAAGAAGTTGCTAATGATCCGGTGCTATACGCCCATGCCAACCGAATTCTGCATCTGGAAACTAACCCAGGGAACGCGCGTGCCTTAGTCCAAAAACATGGTGAACGTGATGTGTGGATCAATCCACCACCGATTCCATTAACTACCGAAGAAATGGATTATGTGTTCGACCTGCCTTATGCACGTCTGCCGCATCCATCCTATGGTAATGCACGCTTTCCGGCCTTTGACATGATCAAGTTCTCGGTGAACATCATGCGTGGCTGTTTCGGTGGCTGTACTTTCTGTTCGATCACCGAGCATGAAGGCCGTATCATCCAGAACCGTTCTGAAGAATCAATCCTGCGTGAAGTAGAAAAAATTCGTGATACCGCACCCGGCTTTACCGGCATTATCTCGGATTTAGGTGGCCCAACAGCCAACATGTACCGTTTGGCATGTAAAGATCCTGAGATTGAGAAGAATTGTCGTAAGCCGTCTTGTGTGTTCCCGGGCGTGTGTCAAAACCTGCATACCGATCATGCACCACTGACCCAATTGTATCGTAAGGCACGTGCTTTACCGGGTATTAAAAAGATTCTGATTGGATCAGGTCTGCGTTATGACCTAGCTGTACTGAACCCGGAATATGTTAGAGAGCTGGTCACCCATCACGTCGGCGGTTATCTGAAGATTGCGCCAGAGCATACAGAGAAAGGTCCATTATCCAAGATGATGAAACCGGGCATCGGAACGTATGATCGCTTCAAGCAGATGTTTGACCGTTTCAGTAAGGAAGCCGGTAAGGAACAGTATCTGATTCCTTACTTCATCGCGGCGCATCCGGGTACCACCGATTACGACATGATGAATTTGGCGATCTGGTTGAAAAAGAATGGTTTCCGTGCCGATCAGGTACAAACCTTCTATCCGTCACCGATGGCGACTGCAACGACCATGTACTACACCGGTAAAAATCCGCTGGCGAAAGTCGCGCGTTATACTGAAGATGTGGACATCGTGAAAGGTGAGAAACGTCGTCGTCTGCATAAAGCCTTCTTGCGTTACCATGATCCAAACAACTGGCCTTTATTGCGTGAAGCTTTAAAGGAAATGGGGCGTCAGGATCTGATTGGTAACTCCAAGCAGCATCTGATTCCGACTTATCAACCTGCAGGTACGGATGGGCAATACCAGTCTGCACGTAAGAAGAACTCGACGGTTGCAGGCGATTCACAGAAACGTACCGGTAACCCAGGTAATAGAGGCCAAGCTCAGAATAATCGTCCGAAAAAAGGCCAGATTCTGAACCAGCATACCGGTCTGCCACCGCATGAAACCGGTGATGCGAAAAAGCCATTCGGTGGCCCTAAACCGAAAGGAAAATCAAAGCCAAAATCACGTGCTTGATTAAGCTGATAAAAAAGACATTTCGGTGTCTTTTTTTATGTTCAGACTTTATTGATGCAGCTTTCGGGTTCTCAATTAAAATGTAAAATATTTTATTTTTAGTCGATTTAAATTTTTGAAAAATGATATAAAAATAACACTTTGTCGGAATTGTCTTACAGTTCAACCGATTTATATTGCGATCTATCAGGAGACTATTTTACAGTCGCGTATAAGGATTTAACCCTAATTTCTATTGAAATAGCAAAAAGCGGTTTTTAAGTAACTGACAATCAAGTTTTGCTACGAATTGTATTGGTCTCTACACAGAATGGTAGCAGGGCAATTTTAAAAATAGTATGCGTTTATACTAGATAACAATAAAACAAGAATGATTATAAGAATGCAAGGATTGAGTCATGACCACCTATATGATTATAGGGAGTTTCTTGGTGTTCTGTGTCGTGCTCATGGCATGGAAGCAGCTAAGGAATAGCCCAAAACCACAAGACAGTGCCTTAAGACAGCGCGCTATTTTTAATCCAAATGAACAACTGACGTTTACACGCCTTAAAGAAGTGTTGCCAGATTACATTGTACTGGCACATGTTTCTTATGATGCACTACTTACCACCAAATTTGGTCGTACCCGGCACAAGTATCGTGATCTGATTGCAGATTTTGTGATTCTGGATCAGCAATACCAGATTGTTGCCATTGTAGCCGTCGATGATCCGGTGATTTTAAAACGTCCACAGCAGGCACAATTTCAGGATGCCTTGTTGACTATGGCCGGTTATCGGGTCATTCGCTATGAAGATGTACCGGAATATTATCAGTTACGAGGAGATTTCCTGCGTGAGCAGGAGCATTCCAGTAAAGACCAGAGATTTACTGCTGTGAATGATCTCAAAAAATATCATCTCTATTCAGATCTGGAACGACGTAAAGTCAAAGCATTAAGCTGATAGAACCTAAATGAAAAAAGTATGCCAAGTGCATACTTTTTTCTATTTTAGATGAGTAGCAATTAGGCCTGAATAGAAGTCTATTCAGGTTTGACGGCTACGACAGTCAGTTCCACTAACACGTGTGGATCATACAGTTTAGCTTCGACACAGGTGCGGGGCAGGGCTTGAATATCCGATACCCAGGCATCCCAGACTTCATTAAACGCTGCATAATCTTTTTCAATATCTTTGAGATAAATCGTCACAGACATGATCTGGCTTTTATCGGTACCGGCATCCGCCAGGAACTGATCGATAATATTCAGTGTCTGCTGGGTTTGACCTTTGATATCCAGATCTAGGTCTGTGGCCAGCTGACCGGCGAGATGAACCAGATTGCCGGCAATGGCGATCTCAGAAAAGCGTTGTGAAACATGCAAACGTTGAACAGACATCAGCTTAATCCTTGGTTTTTGGCATCAAGGCTGCGACTAATGCAGTCAATAGGCAGCCTATCGCAAGATAGATGGCTACATAATGCCATGAACCATCACCCCAAATCACTAAGGAGGCTGCAATCATTGGGGTAAAACCACCGCCAATAATACTGGCGACCTGATAACCGACTCCGGCACCGCTATAGCGGTATTCCGTACCAAATAGCGAGGTAAAAATCGGTTGATGCACGCTGACCACCATGTCATGCGCGACATTGGCCAGTAGAATGGCGCCAACAATAATCATCCAGGTATTTTGTGCATCCAGTGCCATAAAGAACGGAAAGGCAGACAGTGCACCGATCAGGCCACCCCAGACACACATGGTTTTATGCTGGATTTTATCGGAGAGCCAGGCAAAGAAAGGAATACTGAAACAGCTGATCGCACCAACCATCAGGGTAATATTCAGGAAGAATTGTTTATCCATGCCCAAGTTGTTAGTGGAATAGTTCAGGGCAAAGTTGGTGACCAGATACATGGTCAGCAGTTCGGTCAAACGTAAGGCAATAATATAAAAGAAAGCTTTCGGATGTTTGCTGATTGCCTGCAGGATCGGCAGTTTTTCTGGATGATGATCTGCTTTAATCACTTTCTCTACGAATTCTTGGGATTCATCCTGATCACGGCGAATCCACATCGCAATTCCGATCAGCACGATACTGGCAATAAATGGAATACGCCACGCCCATTCAGCAAAAGCCTCTTCACCCAGTGTAGCAATAATAAGGGATACTGCACCCGTTGCCAGTACCAGACCTACGCCATAGCCGACCTGAACGCCACTGCTATAAAAGGCTTTTTTGCCTTTAGGGGCATTTTCTACCGCCATCAGGGCAGCACCGCCCCATTCACCACCCACTGCAAAGCCTTGAATGGCACGCAGGGTCACCAGTAAAACCGGTGCCCACCAGCCAATAGCTTCAAAATTAGGTAAAAAACCAATCCCGACGGTGGAAATCCCCATCAGGACGACAGTCAGAACCAGCATTTTCTTGCGGCCGAGCTTGTCGCCGAAATGACCAAATACCACACCGCCTAGAGGGCGAAACAGAAAGCCAACACCAAAGGTCGCTAGTGCCGCCAAGGTGCCCATATTGGCACCAATGCTGGGGAAAAACTGGTCTTTAAAAATTAAGGCTGCAACAATGCCGTAAAGGAGAAAATCATACCAATCGACAACAGCACCAACAAAACTGGATAACGCCGCTTTACGCGCGCGTCGTTCTTGAATAACAGAAGAATTTACAGAGGACATGCAGGGAGGGATTCCATGAGATACATCAGAGTTGCCCTGTAATATTCGGATTTGATCGTCACGCCAATCACAGGACAGTATGCTGAAAGTAAAGGTGATTTTCAGCATCTCAGCACATACATGGATAATGCATTGCGCAGATAGAGTACTCCAAAAATTCAAAATGTAAAAACAAAGTTGCCGTATTTTTAAACTAACGTCTAATACTTGTACAAAATAGGCCTAAAGCAGCAGCAATTGTGTTTCTGTTTTACGTGCAGCGAGCTGATAAACGCCAAGCCCAATCAGCCGAAACTGCAGTTGAGGAGTAATATGCATCTCTTGAAGCAATAAGTGTAAAGCCTGCTCCAGTTCTTGCGGGCTACGCAGCAGCTGGCTGAAGCTTTTACTATGCTGCATGGTCTGAAAATTTTTCATTCTCAGCTTCACAGTAACTCCGCGGGCAGAAAGCTGCTTTTTTTCCAGACTTTGCCAAAGCTGGGTAATTAATGGCTGCCAGTAAGGTTGGCATTGCGGTAAATACAGATCATCATCGAAAGTGGTTTCTTTGGAAATCTGCTGGCGTTCCCGTTCAGCTTCGACTGGCCGATCATCAATGCCTTGAGCATAAAGAAAAAGACGCCGTCCATATTTGCCAAAATGCTGAATCAGGATTGCTTCTTCAATCTGCTGTAAATCTCCCAAGGTTTCCAGATTCAAACTTTTTAGTTTTTCTTGAGTGACTTTGCCTACACCGGGAATTTTCTTGAGTGGAAGATCTTGAATAAAACTTTGTACTTGTGAAGGTTTGATAACACAGATTCCATTCGGTTTATGCCAGTCGGAGGCAATCTTTGCGAGAAATTTATTCGGCGCCACGCCGGCAGAAGCAGTTAGTCCGGTAATTTGAAAAATATCTTTACGAATGCACATTGCTACTTCAGTGGCACTTGGAATCTGCTGTAAATTTCCGGTGACATCCAGATAAGCTTCATCTAGTGAAAGCGGTTCGATCACTTTAGTGTAAATTTGAAATATCTGATGAATCTGACTAGAAACCTGACGGTATTTGGCAAAATCCGGTTCAATCACGATGACCTGAGGACAGAGTTTACGTGCTTGAGTCATCGGCATGGCAGAACGCAGTCCGAACTCGCGGGCCGGATAGGAGGCAGCCGCCACTACTGCCCGGGGATGATGTGAGGCAATCACCACAGGCAAAGTTTTCAGCTCCGGACGTTCACGCAGCTCGACCGAGGCGTAGAAAGCATCCATATCGATATGAATAATTTTGCGCATATCCAGTATCTTAAGTGGCTTTAGTTGGATTGGGAAGAGACCAGATTGATAAGTAAACAAGCTAAAGCATTATTCAATATGAAGCATATCCTGCCTAAAGGATTCAATATCCATTTCATGGTTGAATCAGGGAGAAATAGGGTTTATTTCTTGGCCGGAGGCTTGGGCTAATCTTGGGTGGGAATACTGTTCTGCTGTAAAAATTTGATCCAGTCCTGCTCCGAGCCATAAAACACATTCAGATCCACAGTACGGGCAATGCCGGGAATTTCACCCTGACTACTATGCTGCCAGAAGGTCCATTTAGGCTGACCCTTTAAATCTGGCAAACCCTGGTATTCACGTACCCAGAGCGGTACGTCAGCAAACTCTCCCGCCAGCACAATGTTATAAAAAGATTTGGACACATAGAAGATCGGCTGCTTACCATAATGGTGTTTTAAGGCATCATGCATGATTCGGATTTCTTTGAGCAGCTGCTCTTTGGAATAGTGATTGATGCATTTGCTGTCATATTCCAGATCCATGACAGGAGGCAGGGCATCCATTTTACGCGGAACCGACTCTATAAAATTCTGAGCCTGAATATTGCCATCGCGGCAAAGCCGGTAAAAATGATAAGCACCGACCAGAAAACCCTGTTCGCGGGCCTGCAGCCAGTATTCCTGAAACTTGGTATCTTTAAAATCACCGCCTTCTGTAGATTTTAAATAGACAAATTTATATTTCTGTTTCGGAATTTTCTTCCAGTCTATTTCTTTCTGATGATGAGAAACATCGAAACCATGAATCGGATAATCTGCTGCATGCGCTGACGGCTGTTTGAAAACCAGCAGATAAAGCACAGTCGTCACCACAAGTGTAATCAGCAGCCCGACTGCAATCACTGAGTATTTTTTCCAGTTGCTAGAGGTGGGAGCTGCTTTCATCTGCACGGTGGCCTGATTTACGGATATTCATATTGAGTATATATTCTGCCCTAGACTGGCGTATTTTTGGGGATATGCCAGAAAATATAGGCAGCAATAATATTAATACAGCCCAGACAGAGCAGAGAAACGTGGAAGGCATTGTCCAGTTGTTCAGGGCCGAAGTAGGCACTAAACATATTCACCAGCGTACCTGCCAGTGCCACCCCGATACTCATCGACAGCATCATGATCATCGACAGGAAACTGTTACCACTGCTGGCATCCTGCTGGCTTAAATCTTTTAAAGTCAGCGTATTCATCGAGACAAATTGCAGGGAATTCAGAATCCCGAACACAAAGAAATGAATGGCTCTTAGCCAGATTGGAGTCTCCGCCGTCGTCAGAGCAAAACTGGCGATACACAGGCCGACCAGCAAGGTATTGATCAACAAGACTCTACGATAACCGAAACGCTGAATGATTTTGCGGATAATCGGCTTAGATGCTAAAGAACCGAGTACGGTTGGAATCATCAGTAAACCGGTAATAAAAGGTTCGAAACCAAAAGCGACCTGCAACATTAAAGGCAATAAAAACGGAATCGAGTTGCCGCCGAGTCGGGCAAAGAAGTTACCTAGAATGCCAATCGAATAAATTTTATTTTTAAATAATTTACTGCGAAAAAGCGCGTTCAGATGAGTATGCGAATGATAGGCATAGATGAGTGAGGCAATCAGACCACTTCCGACCAGACTTAAGCTCCACCAGAGGGGATATTGTGGATTGGCAAAGTTTTCGATCCCCAGACACAAACCAATCATCGCAATGACCAGCAGAATAAAACCGCCAAAATCAAATCGCTGTACTGTCGGTTCAGTGATATTCGGCATAGCTTTAAAGGTAATCAATGCACCCAGCAGACCAATTGGCAGATTGATCAGGAAAATCCAGTGCCAGGATAGATACTCCACCATCCAGCCACCTAAGGTCGGACCGATCAGAGGACCCATCAATCCAGCCAGACTCATCAGGCTCATGGCGGACAAAAACTGGGTACGAGGAATGATTTTCAGCATGGCCAGTCGTCCGACTGGAAGCAGCAAAGCACCACCAATACCTTGAAATACCCGATAAACCAGCAGTTCATTCAGATTCTCAGACCAGGCACAGCCCAGTGAGGCCAGAGCAAAAATAATGATCGCTGCAAAATAGATATTTCGAACCCCAAAGCGATCTGCCAGCCAGCCACTCAAGGGAATGCAGGCTGCCACAGAAAGCACATAGGCCACCACCACACTATGCATCCGTAACGGATCTTCCTGCAGATTACTGGCAATCGCAGGTAAGGCCGTATTGATAATCGTGGTATCGAGGCCCTGCATGAAAAAGCCAATCGACACCAGCAAGACCAGCAGTCTGAATTCAGGTTGTAGAGATTGATGCGTAGGCGTGACATTCATGGATTTAAAAAATCATCTATTTTGAATAGTTTAAAGAAATCTATGCAGCAGTGTGACTGAAATAAAAACGATTGTGAATAGGAGTCGTGTAGACAAAATGCTAATGAATTCACAGCCTGATTTCAGTTATTGAAGAGAAAGGGTAAAAAATATATTTCTATACTGCGAACATCTCAAACTTATACGGATTCATAAATAGGTCATTTTTGGAACACTTCAAGCTTCTTTGTAAGGAGCAGGCTACAAAAAAATATGACAGAAATGTCATGAAAATGAAATAAAACCGTCATAATCTGGGGCAAACTTCCAGAACTGCTGTACTGGGAACTGTCTAGTAAAAGGTTTTGTACTTATGACCATCGAGATTCTGATGGTAGTTGGCTTCTGTTTGGCCGCCTATTCCATCGTGGGGAATGATGTTCCGCAAACATTAGGAACATTTATTTCATCGAACTCACATCGCCCATGGTGGGTACTCTGGATTTACATCAGTACTATTCTGGTTGTGGTGTTAATTTATGGCTGGTTTGCCTCTGGAGTAGGGGATGCTTCTTATGGACGTCTGGAAACCATTCCTTTCCCTGAAGATGGGGTCACCTGGCTATATGTAGTACCGCCTCTTTTACTGATCATTTTGACCAAATATGGCATTCCGGTGAGTACTACTTTCTTGGTGCTCACGATCTTCTCCCCGAGCAGTCTGGGTTCCATGCTGACCAAGTCAATGATGGGTTACGCCGTCGCTTTCTTTGTGGCGATTATTATCTATCGTCTGGTTATGAAAAAACTCGCGGTCTATTTCAGTGAAACCCGAGATCAGCAACATTCTCCGATGTGGATGGCCTTGCAATGGTTATCTACGGCATTTCTGTGGAGCCAGTGGCTGATCCAGGATTTGGCCAATATCTTTGTTTATGTGCCGCGTCAGGTGCCGTTTGAGTTCCTGATCTTTGCCATTTCTGTATTTGTCATCCTGCTAGGCATGATTCTTTACCAGCGTGGTGGAGCTATCCAGAATATTGTCGATACCAAGACCGGAGTGACCGATGTCCGTTCTGCTACGATTATCGACTTCATTTATGCGCTGATTCTGCTGGTGTTCAAAGAGTGGAGTAACATCCCGATGAGTACCACTTGGGTATTCTTGGGGTTATTGGCTGGTCGTGAATTTGCCATTTCAATGCTGGTGACTGAAGTCAACAAGCACCGTACTTCACGTAATGTCAGCAAAGACGCGATGAAACTGATGTTTGGCCTAGCCATTAGTGTGTTTCTGGCGACGACTTTGCCTTGGTTCTATCACACGATTTCAGGTTAATGTCTTTGTATGTATAAATGAAAAAAGCGAGCATCAAGCTCGCTTTTTTATGGCTTTAAAAAATTGTTATCTAAAGTAGACGAGAAAATTTAAACCACAAAACGTTGCGGAGCATCCAGATTCAGCAAGGTGGTATAAATCTGATCTGCATGCTCACAGACAATCAGTTTAGCCCGATGCTGGGGCGGCAAAAATCCTTCCTGCACGGCAAGATCAAGCTGGGCAATCAGTGGATTATAAAAACCATTAACGTTATACAGCATCATCGGTTTTTGATGCTGGTTCAGCTGACCCCAGGTCGCAATTTCCAGAATTTCTTCAAAAGTGCCCAAACCACCCGGCAAGGCGACAAAGGCACAGGCCCGGTCTGCCATCATGGCCTTACGCTGATGCATGCTGGTGACGATATGCAGTTCTGTTAGCTGAGGATGAGCAATCTCATAATCCAGCATAAATTCCGGAATCACGCCCACCGCTTCACCGCCATGCTGAATCATGGTGTCTGCCACCTGACCCATCAGACCAATACTGGCGCCGCCATAGACCAGACCAAAACCATGTTCGGCCAGACCTTGAGAAAGTTGAATCGCTTTTTCCAGATAAATCGGTTTGTTGCCGGCACGAGAGCCACAGTATAAAGCCACTAGCGGGCGTGTTGTTTTTGGGGAGTTATCATTAAAATAATCGGTCATTTTCATTACACTTTGCATTTATTTTTTTCACCTTATCATTTTTTTATCTACTTACTATAACTTAGTTAACAAATATGACAATTCCATGAGCTGACCTCATTTTAGGACAAAATCTTTCATTCAAATTCATCCATAATCCCAGATGAAAACAGGTGAATTTCATGGTGTTCTTGATATACTGAAAGTCTGTCTTACTACAATAGAACTCATATGGGTAGTCGAAGTTGGCGCTTTAATTTAATAAAACGTCACATTATCAAGTCTTTAATTCAAGTCGGGTATCAACCTGTATCTCATCATGCAAATACTTGCCTTTCTCCTCGGTTAGAGGAGCAGATGCGATGATTTTTGAATGGATGTCAGATCCCTCTGCCTGGATTGGCTTACTCACACTGATTGTTCTTGAAATTGTACTCGGGATCGATAACCTGGTCTTTATTGCAATTCTGGCTGAAAAACTTCCACCCGAACAGCGTAATGCGGCGCGTATTACCGGTCTGGGTTTAGCGCTGTTAATGCGACTGGTGTTACTGGCATCGATTGCCTGGGTCGTAACGCTTACCGAACCGCTATTCCATATCTTTGAGCATCCATTTTCAGGACGCGACCTGATCTTATTATTCGGTGGTGTATTCCTGCTGTTTAAAGGCACCATGGAATTGCATGAGCGTCTGGAAGCTAAACCTGTAACCAAGGAAGAAAATCCGGTTCAGGCGGTGTTCTGGATGGTGATTGTGCAGATCGTGGTACTGGACGCCGTGTTCTCGCTCGACAGTGTGATTACTGCAGTTGGCATGGTTAAAGACCTGTCTGTGATGATGATCGCGGTGATTATCGCAGTCGGTATCATGTTGTGGGCCTCTAAAGCGCTGATGGATTTCGTCAACAAGCACCCGACAGTAGTGATTCTCTGTCTGGGCTTCCTGATGATGATTGGCTTCTCGCTGGTGGTTGAAGGCTTCGGTTTCCATATTCCAAAAGGCTATCTATATGCCGCGATTGGTTTCTCGGTAATTGTCGAGTTCATTAACCAGACCATGAAACGCAATCAGGAAAAAATGGTCACCACGACTGATATGCGTTACCGTACTGCGTCTGCCGTAATGCGTATGCTGGGCGGGAAACCGGCTCAGGACAATGATTCTTCTGAACCGGAAGATGTACTGGCGACTCGTGCCTTTGCTGATGAAGTCTTTGATGATAATGAAAGTGGGGTCTACCATAGCGTTATGGTGCAGGGCGTACTTGGCTTGTCAGAACGCCCAGTGAAGTCGGTGATGACACCACGTCCTGAACTGGAATGGATTGATCTGGAAGATGATCATGCCAGTATCAAAGAGCAGTTATTGCATATGAGCCATTCACGCCTGATTGTGGCGCGTGGTGAACTGGACAATATTGCCGGTGTGGTATTGACCCATAAAGTCCTGAATGAATACATCGAAACAGGTATTTTGGACTTCGAAAAACATCTGCGTGAACCAGTAATTGTGCATGAAAATGCTCAGGTCTTAATGGTGATGGATCAGTTGCGTCAGGCACCGCTACAAATGGCACTGGTATTGAATGAATATGGTTCCATTGAAGGGGTAGCGACACCGATTGATGTGCTGGAAGCAATTGCCGGTGAATTCCCGGATGAAGACCAACTAGAAGCAGCCGTAGAAAGCCTGGAAGATGGCAGCCTGATTCTGGATGGTTCAACTGATATTCGCCATGTGTCACTGCTTCTGGATCGTGATCTGGTCAATGAAACTGAAGAATACTCGACATTGTCGGGTTATATCCTGTTCCATCTGGGGCGCTTGCCGGAAAATGGTGAAAAACTCGAATCAGATGACTATATCTTTGAGGTGGTTACTATGGACGGCCACAAGATTGATAAGGTGCATATTATTGCCCCAGCGAACCGGAAAGACTAATTCAACGCCCGAAGGGCAAAGCTAAAATTTTGCTAAAATAGCCCGCATTGTCGGGCTATTTTTTATGGAATCAATATGTCAGAAGCATGTCCATGTGGACGAGGTGAATACGCAAGCTGTTGCCAGCCACTGCATCAGGGGCAGCAATTTGCCCAAAGCGCCGAGCAATTAATGCGCTCGCGTTATAGTGCCTTTGCCAAGCATGAAATTGATTATATCCAGCAGACTACTGCCCGTGGACAGCAGAAGGCTTTGGACATGCCAGCCATTGCTGAATGGAGCCGAAGTAATCAATGGCTGAAGCTGGAAATCGTGCAGGCGAATGAAAAACTGGACAAGACCCATGCGCTGGTCGAGTTCAAAGCACATTATCACGATGGCAAGCAGGCCCAGATTCATCATGAAATTTCACATTTTGTGAAGTTCGAGAATCGCTGGTACTTTCTGGATCCAACGACAGATCAACAGCTTACAATGAAACAGCCGTGCATCTGTGGCTCCGGGAAAAAATTTAAGCAATGTTGTGCGCATTTTTTATAATTTTCATATAGATTTAGCTTAGAATAGCCGCCATCTCAAAGCCTCAGGTGGAAACAGGGCGATGTTACTGACCGTCATCTATATTATTGCAATTACCGCTGAAGCCATGACCGGAGCCTTGTCTGCCGGTCGGCGTAGTATGGACTGGTTCGGGGTTACGATTATTGCTTGTGTCACGGCGCTCGGTGGTGGCTCGGTACGTGATGTACTGCTTGGCCACTATCCCTTGACCTGGGTCAAACACCCGGAATATCTGGTGCTGACCTGTTGTGCCGCCTTTATCACCATCCTGATTGCCAAATGGATGCGTCATTTACGCAATATCTTCCTGGTACTGGATGCTTTGGGCCTCATCGGCTTTACCATCATTGGCTGTCAGATTGCACTGGAAATGGGGCATGGCTTTGTAGTCAGTGCGGTCGCCGGGGTTCTGACCGGAGTATCGGGCGGTATTTTACGTGACATTTTATGTAATGATGTGCCCTTGGTCTTCCGTCGTGAACTGTATGCCAGTATTTCCTTTGTGGCGGTCATTTTCTATTGGCTCTGCAGCAATTTCGGTCTGTCACTCGAATTGACCATTATTTCCACCCTGATTTTTGGCTTTAGTTTGCGTTTGATTGCAATCTATTTCGGTCTGGAAATGCCGAAGTTTATCTATAAGGATGATGACGAACAGTCTGCTTCATCCAAAGACGAATCTTGATATGAATTATGGTAACTGTGGGAGGGAAAACTTCCCGCAGGTGTACGCATTCGTAGTATAAAAAAATAAAAAATCAAACCTCCTGTTGGGACAGCAGCACCTCCCGTTTCACCTGATCAGAGATTTTTGTTATGGATTTAGTTTCTCGGATACAGCGCTTGCCGATCGGTAAGTTCCACTACACTCTTTTATGGGTGATTGGTCTTGGCTGGATGTTTGATGCCATGGATACGGGATTGATTTCCTTTATTCTGGCGAAAATGGCTGAAGACTGGCAGATGACCGGTGACCAGAAAAGCTGGGTGGTCTCGATCGGTTTTATCGGTATGGCCATTGGGGCGATTTTCTCAGGTGGACTGGCAGATCGCTGGGGACGTAAAACGGTATTTGCCAGTACGCTGGTGGTGTATAGTCTGGCAACCGCTGCCTGTGCCTTTGCGCCGAATCTGACTTGGTTACTGGTATTCCGTTTTATTGTCGGTCTGGGATTGGGTGGTCAGTTGCCGGTTGCGGTGACACTGGTCAGTGAATATATTCCGGCAAGGGTACGTGGCCGTTTCATTGTGCTGCTGGAAAGTTTCTGGGGCTTGGGCTGGCTGGTGGCTGCACTGGTGTCACGTTTTGTGATTCCTGATTTTGGCTGGCAAGCTGCATTCATGATTGGCGGGATACCTGCATTGTATGCCATCGTAATCTGGAAACTGGTGCCTGAGTCGGTGCCGTATCTGATCAATCGTGGCCGGATAGATGAAGCGCAGGCTCTGGTCAAAAAGATTGAGCGCAAATGCGGCGTCGAAGTCATGGAAATCTTTGAAGTTAAACCCGTGGCTGCCAAGCAGAATATCTCGTTTACCCAGCTCTGGAGTGGTATTTTTGCCCGCCGAACCTTGATGCTGTGGCTGATCTGGTTTGGAATCGTTTTCTCCTATTATGGTATTTTTACCTGGTTACCAAGCCTTCTGGTCAAGGAAGGCTATACCATCGTGCAGTCGTTTGAATACGTCCTAGTTATGATTCTGGCGCAATTGCCGGGTTATATTGCGGCAGCATGGCTGGTCGAAAAACTCGGTCGTAAGGCAACTTTAGCTGGCTTTATTGGCATGTGTGCCATCTCTGCTTATTTCTTTGGCCAGTCCGGTAGTGTCACCGAGATCGTGATCTGGGGTTGTCTGATGTCCTTCTTTAATCTGGGAGCATGGGGCGTTCTTTATACCTATACACCAGAACAGTATCCAACCAATATCCGTGCTTTTGGTTCAGGCTGGGCCGGTGCAATTGGCCGTATTGGCGGGATTGCTGCACCTTTTGCCGTAACCCATTTGATGGGGATGCCAAATGGTTTCAGTTACGTCTTTACCATGTTTACTGCAGTATTAATCGCAGTAGCTGTGGTCATTTTAGTTCTGGGTGAAGAGACCAAGGGCAAGACGCTAGAATCCATGGGTTTATAAGGTTGGTGATTTTTTAGTTGCTCAGCTGCTATAAAGTGGATATTTTTAGCCCATAAGACACGATTTGTCGCGCTGTGTAGTTTACTGCCCTTGTGCAGCACACAGCCGCGACTTAGCATAAGAAACATTGATACAAAAACGAATTTTAGGATTATAGGTTGTTATGACAAGCCTTGCGCATCATGCGACAGAAAACCGTTCCGTAGCCGAATTTACCGAACAAGCTTATTTAAATTATGCCATGTACGTGATTATGGATCGTGCATTGCCACATATCAGTGACGGTTTGAAACCGGTACAGCGCCGTATTGTCTATGCCATGAGTGAACTGGGTCTGAAATGGACCAGTAAACCGAAAAAATCGGCACGTACTGTCGGGGATGTACTGGGTAAATACCACCCACATGGTGACTCGGCTTGTTATGAAGCCATGGTCCTGATGGCGCAGCCATTCAGTTATCGCTATCCATTTATTGAAGGACAGGGCAACTGGGGGTCACCGGATGATCCTAAATCCTTTGCAGCGATGCGTTATACTGAAGCCAAGCTATCGCAATATAGTGAACTGCTTTTATCCGAACTAGGACAGGGTACCTGTGACTGGCAGGATAACTTTGATGGTTCGATGAAAGAACCGATCAACTTGCCGGCACGTGTTCCCAATATCCTGCTAAATGGTACCACCGGGATTGCTGTGGGGATGGCGACCGATATTCCGCCGCACAACTTGCGCGAAGTGGTGAAAGGTACTATCGCCCTGATCCGTAATCCGAACCTGACCGATGCCAAAATGGCAGAATACATTCCGGGACCGGATTTACCGACCAAAGCAGAAATCATCACCCCACCATCAGAGCTGCTTAAAATTCAGACGACAGGTCGTGGCAGCTATCGCATGCGTGCGGTATATACCATTGATAAAAATGAAATCGTGATTACCGAATTGCCGTATCAGGTATCCGGTTCAAAAATCATCAGCCAGATTGCAGATCAAATGCAGGCAAAAAAGCTGCCATTTGTCACTGATGTTCGTGATGAATCGGATCATGAGAATCCAACACGTTTAGTGGTGGTACTGCGTTCGAACCGTATTGATGCGGAAGCGGTAATGAGCCACCTATTTGCGACCACTGATCTCGAATCCAGCTATCGCGTCAATATGAACATGATTGGCGCGGATGGCCGTCCACAAGTGAAATCGATTCGTCGTATTCTGCTGGAATGGATCGAAATCCGTAAGACTACTGTTACTCGCCGTCTGCAATATCATCTGAACAAGATCGAAAAACGCCTGCATATTCTCGGCGGTTTGATCATTGCTTACCTAAATATTGATGAAGTGATTCGGATTATTCGTGAGGAAGATCAGCCTAAACCGGTGTTGATGGAACGGTTCGGTATTGATGAGATTCAGGCCGAAGCCATTTTAGAACTCAAGCTGCGTCATCTGGCCAAACTCGAAGAAATGGAACTGCGCCGCGAACAGGAAGAGCTGGAAGCCAAAGCTGCGGTGATTCGTGAACAGTTGGCGAATCCTGAGTCTTTAAAAACCTTGATCATCAATGAATTAAAAGAAGATGCCAAGAAATTTGGGGATGATCGCCGTTCTCCAATCGTACAACGTGCCGAAGCCGCTGCAATTGATGAAACTGAAATGCTGCCAGCGGATCCTGTAACGGTCGTATTGTCTGAAGCGGGCTGGATTCGCTGTGCCAAAGGGCATGAGGTGGATGCTGAAAATCTGAATTTCCGTGTGGGCGATCAGTATCTCAGTCATGCCCAAGGTAAGTCTAATCAACGCGTCTATGTATTAGACGATAGTGGTCGTAGCTATGGTTTGCCAATCAATAGCCTGCCATCGGCACGAGGACTTGGTGAACCATTGAGTTCAAAACTGTCTCCGGCAAGTGGGGTAGGCTTCAAGCAGGTGTTGGTCGCTGAAGATGATGCGGAAATCTTGGCAGTCAGCAGTAAAGGTTATGGATTTAAAACCCAGGCCAAGCAGCTGGATACCAATGCCAAAGCTGGTAAGGCTTTCCTGAACCTATCTGAAGGTGCACAGGTCATGAACCTGCAACCGCTGGAAGACGCAACTCATGTTGCACTACTCAGTTCAGCTGGCCGTCTACTGGTTGTTGATCTGTCGGAATTACCTGTACTCAATAAAGGTAAAGGTAATAAATTGATACAACTTGAAAATAAAGATCAAATTTTATCCATGACAATATTGAAACTTGATGAAATAATTCAAGTGCTTGCAGGACAGCAACAATTAAAACTTAAAGGGGATGACCTGCAAAAATATATTGGGAAACGAGGCTCTAAAGGAACCCTGTTACCACGTGGATATCAAAAAGCAAATAAACTGTTGATTCAAAGATAATACTAGCATCCATGAATCGAAATACGTTATATATGAGTAACGATTCGACAAATGGATGCAATGTTGCACATATACAAGTCTAAAAAATGACGTGCAGCATTGAAAAAAACAGTTGAACTACTAAGGATTATGATTGGAGAGATTGGCATTATGGAAAAGATTTGGTTCGCTGAATACCAAAAAACAGGGATTCCAGAAACTGTAGAATTACCAGCAGAAAATACATCTCTGGTTGATATTTTTGAACGCAATTTCCAAAAATTTGGCTCACGTGATGCCTTTATCTTTATGGATAAGACTTTAACGTTCAATGAGTTGGAAGAAGCTAGTCGTAAATTCGCAGCATATTTGCAAAGTTTGGGTCTGGCAAAAGGCACACGTGTTGCCGTAATGATGCCAAACGTTCTTCAGTATCCGGTCGTAGCATTGGGGGTGTTCCGCGCTGGTTTAGTACTGGTGAATGTAAATCCACTGTATACATCACGTGAGCTTGAGCATCAATTAAAAGATTCTGGCGCTGAAGTTCTGGTCATTATTGAGAACTTTGCAAGCGTTTATCAGTCAATTATTGGCAAAACACCTGTGAAGCACGTCGTGGTTGCTTCTGTGGGTGACATGCTGGGTGCTTTAAAAGGTACTTTGGTGAACTTTGTATTACGTTCAGTACGTAAGCAGATTCCGGCATGGGATATTCCAGGTCACATCAAGTTCAATGCAGCCCTGAATAAAGTTAACCCAAGCAACTATAAACGCCCTGAATTGACTTTGAGTGATACTGCTGTACTTCAGTACACAGGTGGTACTACTGGTGTTTCTAAAGGTGCTGAACTGACCCATCGTAACCTAGTTGCTAACCTGTTGCAGTGTGACGGTATCTTCCAGAGCAAATTCGGTGCGCAAGATGGCCAGCCAGATGACCGTATTTTCTGTGCTTTACCGCTTTATCACATCTTTGCTTTCATGGTCTGTGCACTTTACGGCATGTATAAAGGTCAGGCGAACGTTCTGATTCCTAACCCGCGTGATCTGCCTGCGGTGATGAAAGAATTACGTAAATACCAGCCAACATTCTTTCCTGCTGTGAACACGCTGTTTAATGCGCTTGTAAACAACGAAGAGTTCAAGCAACTGGATCATAGCCGTTTAAAAATGGCGATGGGCGGTGGTATGGCTGTTCTGCCTTCTACTGCAGAAGCTTGGAAGAAAATTACTGGCACTAACATCATTGAAGGTTATGGCCTGTCTGAAACTTCTCCAGTAGCAACTGCGAACCCGCCAGCATCTGAAGCATTTAGCGGTACGATTGGTATTCCGTTACCTTTGACTGAAGTTGCAATTCTGGATGATGACGGTAATGAGGTTGCACTCGGTGAGCAGGGTGAAATCTCAATCCGTGGTCCTCAAGTGATGAAAGGCTATTGGAACCGTCCGGATGAAACCGATAAAGTGATGGTAAATGGCTTCTTCCGTACCGGTGATATCGGTGTTATGGATTCACGTGGTTACATCAAAATCGTTGACCGTAAGAAAGACATGATTCTGGTCTCTGGCTTCAACGTTTATCCTTCTGAAATTGAAGAAGTCGTTGCGAAACATCCAAAGGTACTGGAAGTGGCTGCAATTGGTGTACCAGATGAAAAATCAGGTGAAGTGCCAAAATTGTTTGTTGTGAAGAAAGATCCTTCATTGACGACTGAAGAAGTTCTGGCATTTGCGAAAGAAAACCTGACCGGTTATAAACGCCCACGTTATGTGGAATTTATGGACGAGTTACCGAAATCTAACGTAGGCAAAATCCTGCGTAAAGACCTACGTAAGTCTGCATAAATCCTGCAATTAAAAAAAGCGCCTAAGGGCGCTTTTTTTAATTCTCTTTTTTCATTAGCCAGCGGTCGAAGTAAGGACGACCTACCCCGATCACACCCAAGAAAATAAACATGGTGCCAAACTGGCGGTTAAATCCTCTCAAATTAAAACTGCCATAACTGAGAATATTATCTATCAGGCAATAAATGATGATCGCGACTACCCAGTGCCAGATCGGCATACGCTTGATGCCTACCGCATAAAAAGCAATCCATAAGATGGCAAAGGTAAAGAGGGGAGACCAGATATTCATATTGGCACAAATGACGGCCATCAGAAATGCAACAATCGGTAATACGATTTTTAATACGCGATCCACTTGACGTTGATGCTGGCGCTGTTTCTCGAGGACATCGAACATTTCATTTTGATCAGGGCTGACCATAGTGAATCCTTAATCATTTATAAAAACACTCTATTTAACAAAATTTATTCACGAAACGCCATGCTATGATAGACATAAAAATTCTCAAGAGAAAAATCAGATGCATAGCATTAGTGGGGTTATCTATCTCATTTTGGCAGCTTGTCTTTTACCTTATGTTTTTACCTTGATTGCGAAAAAATCGGCAGGGTTTCGTGCAAAAGACAATCAGAATCCACGGGCATTTTTAGAAAAGTCCACAGGCCTGGCCAGTCGCGCCAATGCTGCTCAGCAGAACAGCTTTGAAAGCTTACCGCTCTTTATCGCCTCGATTCTGATGGCAGAATATATGGTCGTTACACAAAGTCTGGTCATGACCTTTGGGATTGCCTATCTAGTTTTTCGGGTCATCTATGGGATCTGTTATCTGGCGAACTGGTCGACCTTACGTTCAATTGTCTGGCTGTTATCCTTATTATGTCCAATAACCTTACTGCTGTTAATTATCAAAATCTCTTAAGCCAAAAATAAAGCAGTTTGAGATATTTACAGTTCGGTATTTTAAAATCAAAAAAAATCTGTAAAAACCGTTATAATTGTCGCGGTTTTTAAAAGATATAACTTGTTAAAGAGTGATGCTATGAGCTACAGCAATATCCCAGCGGGTAAAGATGCGCCAAACGACATCTATGTCATTATCGAAATTCCTGCAAATGCAGCACCAATCAAATATGAAATCGATAAAGATTCTGATGCATTGTTTGTAGACCGTTTCATGGGTACAGCAATGTTCTACCCAGCAAACTATGGTTATGTACCAAATACACTTTCTCTAGATGGCGACCCTCTAGACGTATTGGTGGTAACTCCACATCCAGTAGAGCCAGGTTCTGTAATTCGTTGCCGTCCTGTTGGTAAACTGAACATGGAAGATGACGGTGGTGTTGATGCGAAACTGGTTGCAGTTCCACACGACAAACTGACTCCGATCTACAAAGATGTTCAAGAATATACTGATCTTCCTCCATTACTGATTAGCCAAATCGAACACTTCTTCCAGCACTACAAAGACTTGGAACCAGGTAAATGGGTTAAGTTAAGTGGTTGGGAAGGTGCTGATGTTGCAAAACAGGAAGTACTTAGCTCAATTGCAGCTTATGCAGAAGCAAATAAATAATTCATTTGCTTTTCAGTTTGAGTCTTTAACTTTTTAAAGCTTAAACAAAAAAACCTGCACAATGTGCAGGTTTTTTATTATGGCTTGAAATTCGGGTGAATTAGAATAATTTCACAGGAATGTCTAACCAGATACGCCATTCGTTGGTGTCACCAATGTAGTTAGATTGGTAATCATTGCTTGCACGGTAGTAAGAGTGACGTAAACGCAAGCTCGCATCTTTAGCAAAACCAGATTGAACAGTGTATTTCACCTGGTTAAAGAATTCACGTTCTTGTGCATCATTAGTCACTAACTGAGAACGATCTGGACTACCTGCTACATCAATATCCCAACCATATACAAATGCTGAAGTCCAAGATAGACCAGGAACATTTACAGCACCGAAGTCAAATGTGTATTGAAGTTGTGCTGATTTTTCATTATTACCAATGAAGTCAGACAGGTATGAGTTTGGTAGATAAATCGTTTGATGACCATCACCTACACCGCGACCCAAACCATAGTCATAGCCTGTGTTACCAGTATTTTGTTGGTAAGCCACCATGACATTGTGCGGACCAGTATTGTAAGTGGTAGAAATAGCCCAAATATTGTTGCTTAAGTTACTTAAGTCATTTGTGGTATGAGAATAAGTATATGCACCACCGTCAGCTTTTTTATCCCACTCGGTATGATAGCCACTAAAATCG
Source organism: Acinetobacter sp. UBA1496 (assembly GCF_002324975.1). Classification (NCBI taxonomy): domain Bacteria; kingdom Pseudomonadati; phylum Pseudomonadota; class Gammaproteobacteria; order Moraxellales; family Moraxellaceae; genus Acinetobacter; species Acinetobacter sp. UBA1496. The sequence goes on from NZ_DCRI01000078.1 coordinate 23,339, forward strand.
TGAGTTAAAGTGCCGCCATTGGCTACTGCATAGCTATAGTTCGCATTTACATAATGACGGTCTAAACGGTCTTTAATATCTGTACCATAGTAAGAAGCGTTTAAAGCATCACTAAATTTATATTTCGCACCCCAAACAACAGCACGATCCAGCTCGTTACCATCAGAGTTGATTTGGTCTGAATATTGGTTTTTAGTAAATTTACCAGCTGTTAATGACAGGTTGTCAATTTCATTACTCGTCACTAATACGCCTTCAAAGTATTCAGGAACAAGACGTGCAGTATTTGATGCCAATACAGGAAGATCTAAGACTTGGGTACCATATACAGCAGTGGTATTAGATACACGAGCTTTCACATAAGCACCACCACGTGCCCAATGGTCATAGGAATCAACATGACCATTCTCATCTTTTGCTCCATTATTATGGAGAGGAATCATGCCGTTACCAGCATGCGCATTTTCCCCAAGCTTGAATGATGCATCACCGATGATCCCGGCACCAAAACCGACTACACCTTGAGTAAAGCCAGAATCCAGTTTTACGATTGCAGTCTGTGCAGCTGAACTTGTATCTGCTACGCCATTTTTCTTATCACGAGATAAATAACCTGTACGGAAAAGTACAGATCCTTCTGCATCTTCTACAAAACCTTTAGACTCACTTTGCTCGCTAGCAAAAGTGGTTGAGATCAATGCAGCCTGAATCAAAACTGCCAATGTTAATTTTTTTGTGTTTTGCATTGGGAGAGAGCCTTATACAAATTGATGAAAATTTTTAGGAATTGTATAAGATTCGCTGAATAAATGTCATTTTTATTTACGATACTCCACTAAAGTCGAGGGATTTTTTTAATCTAAAGTGAATAATGGTAAGAGATCTAACAGTCTAACTCCTGACCATATAGTAAAAAAACAAATAAAAACAAAGATATTTTTTAAATCTAAATTCTCTGAAGGGTATGACTCATGAGTGCATCAATAATATTTAAAATTGAAATTCTTAGAATGAAAAAGTTGAGTGTTCAAAATCTTCATTTTCTGTCTCAGACTATCCATTAATAATTTCTTAAAAGTGAGAATTGATTATAAATTATTGAATTTTAATTTATAAATATTTAATTTAAATATTTATAAATCCAAAAATGCTGATAGATTTCCGAATAATAAAAAGTCATTCTATGAGAGTCACTTTTTGTTGCTTAGCACTATTTTGAACTTTTTAATCCAGAAATTTCTGAGTTTGGGTAAGAATCAAAAACTCGAATAAAGCAATCTGCTTCTTTACCTTTTATTTCTGCACCTTTTTTTAGCACAAAATTTAATCAAAGCGAAAAAAGTTTCAAAATGGCGCAACTTGTAAATGATTATGTATAAGGCCGAAAAAAGAAAATAAATCTTTGAAAAAGGGCTAATGTTAAAAAGAATCTATCAAAGTACTTTTTTTAAAAATTTAAATATAATTTAAAAACAAATACCTAGTGATTTATTTTATTTTTATTCATCAGATTTTAGTTGTTTTATTCCAGATTGGCATAGCTCTTGCAAATTTCGAACTCGAGTTTAATCAATATCATAAAAACGTCTCAAACGATCTGGGGGAGTCATACAATGAAATCAACATTAAAAGTATTATCTTTTGCTTTACTAGGTGCTGCATCTTCTTTCACTTTCGCGGATGAACCAGCTGCTGAACATTCAGTTTCTGGGAATATCAGTGTACTTTCAAGCTATAACCTGCGTGGGATTACCAACACACCTGAAAATAGCGGAGCTACTTTACAAGGTGGGCTTGACTATAATCATTCCTCTGGCTTCTATGTTGGTTGGTGGGGTTCTACCTTAGATTATTCTTTGGTTGAAGAAGGCCGTGATGCTTTTGAAAATAATTTCTATGCAGGCTACAGCCATTCGGTAAATGATGATTTGGGTTTAACGATCGGTACGACTTACTACTATTATTATGAATCTGATGAAGAAACGAATGGATTTGAGCTGTTATTAGGTCTGAGCTATAAAGATTTAGGTATTACAGCACAAACTCTTCTTGAAGATACCACTTGGGGCAATGCAGGTGATACCTATTTAAAAGCTACTTATAGCTATGCTTTACCACAAGATTTCAGCTTGGATACAGCTTTAGGCTTATATGCTTATGAAAAATCAGGTGATATCGAAGGAACTACGGAAAGTTTTGGTTTCCGTCATTTTGACATCGGTTTAAGTAAACCTCTTGCAGATACTGGTGTGACTGCAAGCATCAATTACATTATTGGTGGTTATGATCGTATGGATGTGAAACAAAAGAACAAAGTAGTATTCGGATTAGGTTATAGCTTCTAATTTTCTCTAAATAAAAAGGCGACTCTAAGTCGCCTTTTTTATTATTTAAATGTGTTGCCCGCGATAAGACAGGGCTTCCGATAAATGCCCAGTCTGAATATCTAGACTTTGGTTAAGATCGGCAATGGTTCGGGCAACACGCAAAATCCGATGATAGCCTCGTGCTGATAAATTCAGTTTCTGCTGAGCCAGTTCAATCATTTTTTGAGCTGGTGGATCGAGAGGGGCATATTGTTCCAGTTGTTTTGGGCTAAGACTCATGTTTAAGGCATTTTGCCGTTTGATCTGAATGTTATAAGCGGTAATCACGCGTTGTCTGACCGTTTCAGAGTTTTCGACAGGTTTATTGTCCTGTAACTCCTGTGCCTGTAAAGGTGGTACGTCAATATGCAGGTCAATCCGATCCAGTAATGGACCAGAAATCCGGTTCTGATAACGCTTGATGGTTTCAGGTGAACATTGACAGCGGATGTCCTGATTAAATGCATAACCGCATGGACAAGGATTCATGGCTGCCACCAGCTGAAAATTGGCTGGAAAGGTAATTTGCCGGGAAGCACGCGAAATCACAATTTCTTTGGACTCAAGCGGCTGACGTAATACTTCGAGTACCTTGCGGTCAAACTCAGGCAGTTCGTCCAGAAATAACACGCCCAAATGTGCCAGTGTGATCTCTCCAGGTTTAGGATGTGAGCCACCGCCGACCAGTGCAATGGCAGAGGCAGTATGATGCGGTGCCCGAAATGGCCGCTGGCCAAAGGGATGATTGGCATTAGCAATTGAATAGATACTGGCAACTTCCAGATTTTCCTGAGTATTTAAGGGCGGTAAAATACTGGCAAGGCGCGATGCTAACAAGGTTTTACCTGTACCAGGTGGGCCGCGGAACAGCAGGGAATGGCCACCTGCAGCTGCAATTTCTAAGGCACGTCGTGGTCGCAATTGTCCTTTCACATCCGCTAGATCAAATTTATAAAAAGAGTGCTGATCTAATGGACTGGTCTTAAACGGGGTCAAGGTTTCTGCTTGAGCCAGATGTGCACAGACTTCCTGTAAATGATTGGCAGCAAATACCTGAAAATCCGGGAGCTGAGAGGCTTCCTGAGCATTCGGACTAGGCAAGATCAGCTGGTGCTGTGCCTGCTGGCAGGCGATTGCAATGCTCAAGATGCCTGTTACAGGCCGCAATTGACCATCTAGGGCCAGCTCCCCAATAAACTCAAGATTATCAGTACAATTTTCTGGAAGCTGCCCTGAGGCCAGTAAAATTCCTAGCGCAATCGGCAAGTCTAAACGTGAGCCATCTTTAGGTAGATCGGCAGGTGCCAGATTAATCGTCAGGCGTTTAGTCGGAAACTGAAAGCCACTATTCAGAATGGCAGAGCGAACCCGATCCTTACTTTCTCTGACTGCGGCTTCAGGAAGCCCCACAATGGTGAGGGAAGGCATGCCAGAACTGACATGGACTTCGACTTCAATTAAAGGTGCATGCAGGCCTAACAGGCCTCGCGTATAAATTTTGGCAAAAGACATATTGTTGTTCCAATATAGTGCATTATTTTTATTGTTCTCGTGTCTTTTGTGCACTGTAGTTGTGCTTATTTTTTAATCGAGATTTTTTCTTCTAGCTCTTCGACTTGTTTTAGTAAATCATTTAAACGCTGATTGGCATTATTTAGGGCAGTGCGTTGGCGTTCAAGCTCTTCTTTAGACACTAAATCCATCTTGCTAACGGCTTCATTGAGCAGGGCACGCAGATTGTGTTCCAGATCCTTTTTAGGTTGTTCAACTTGCTGCAAAATTGCTTGTAACAGGGTTTCAATCATAATCCGATCCATCGCCATATAAATGCGCGGACAGTGTAGCATTGCTGCAAGAGTGACTGACAGTATTTCAGATAAAATATAGGCTGCTTCGATTAGTAATATTGTAAAAATCCACATAAAAAATATCCAATTTGTGCAGATTCCAATACGTTATAAGTATAAAATAAAGGAGCAAGAAACATCGTGCCGGGCTTTCTAATTTCCCCCGACCTTAGGAATCTTGGCATGAAATTTGAACATAAAACCTTACTGGTGAAATAAGCCGAAGGAAAACAAACATGAAGCTCGTAACTGCAATTGTAAAACCTTTCAAATTGGATGATGTGCGTGAAGCATTATCTGAAATTGGTGTTCAAGGCATCACTGTGACTGAAGTCAAAGGCTTTGGTCGTCAAAAAGGCCATACTGAACTTTATCGTGGTGCTGAATACGTTGTAGATTTCCTACCGAAAGTCAAAATTGAAATCGCAATCAGCGACGAAATGGTTGATTCGGTAATTGAATCAATTACTCGTGTTGCAAGCACTGGCAAAATCGGTGACGGAAAAATTTTCGTAACTAACTTAGAACAAGTCATCCGTATTCGTACCGGTGAAACAGGTGCAGACGCTGTTTAATTTGGCACGAAGTTTGCTGAGTACCTAATAACTCACAAAAAACATGGTTGGGGGATACGAATGAAAAAAATGCTAATGGCGTTCGGCTTGTCCAGCGCTCTTTTAGGTGGTTCTGTTGCGTGGGCTGAAGAGGCCGTAACAGCACCAACACCTACTGAAGAAGTCGCACTTGTTGCAGAGACTGGTGATACTTCACTTACAACAACAGACACAACTACAGCAGAGATTGCTGAAGTGGCACCAGCTGAACCAGCAGCGCCTACAGAAGAAGAAGCTACTCTCGATACTGGCGATACAGCCTGGATTCTCACTTCAACAGCCCTTGTATTACTGATGACCATTCCAGGTTTAGCCCTGTTCTATGGCGGTATGGTTCGTAAGAAAAATGTGCTGGCAACAATGGCACACAGCTTTGTTGCTGCAGCCGTAGTCAGTATTGCTTGGGTCGTGATTGGCTATACCTTGGCCTTTGGTGAAGGAAATGCCTTTATCGGCAGTCTGGACAAGCTCATGCTGGCTGGAATAACCACCGATGCGCTATCCGGCACAATTCCTGAAATCCTGTTCGTGATCTTCCAAATGACGTTTGCCATTATTACGGTTGCCATCATCAGCGGTTCAATTGCGGAACGTATGAAGTTTGGTGCTTTTGTGGCATTTATTACACTTTGGGTGATTCTAGTTTATGCGCCAATTACTCACTGGGTATGGGGTGGTGGCTGGTTAGGCAACGATGGTGCGCTTGACTTTGCTGGTGGTACAGTCGTTCACATCAACTCAGGTGTAGCGGGTCTGGTTGCAGCCTACATGCTAGGTAAACGTATGGGCCTTGGCCGTGAATCAATGGCGCCACATAATCTGACTTTAACCGTCGTCGGTGCAAGCTTACTTTGGGTAGGCTGGTTCGGCTTCAACGGTGGTTCAGCATTGGGTGCAAATGGTTCTGCAGGCTATGCACTGATCGTAACTCAAGTTGCAGCAGCGGCAGCAGCAATCTCTTGGTTAATTACTGAAAAAGTAGTACGTGGTAAAGCCTCTGTATTAGGCGGTGCTTCTGGTGCGGTAGCAGGTCTGGTGGTGATTACTCCAGCAGCTGGTTTCGTTACTGTCGGTGGTGCACTGGCAATGGGTCTGATCGGTGGTGTGGTATGTTTCTGGGGTATTACTGCCTTGAAACGTGTACTGAAAGCCGACGATTCTCTAGATGCCTTTGGTCTGCATGGCGTCGGTGGTATCGTTGGTGCGATTCTGACAGCATTCTTTGCAAGCGAATTCATCATGGGTGATGCTGCTCCAGCAAATGTAATGAGCCAACTTTGGGTTCAAGTTGAAGGTGTACTTGCAACCATCGCTTACTCTGCAGTATTAACTTTTGTGATTCTTAAGGTGATCGATCTGATCATCGGTATCCGTGTTTCTTCTGATGATGAACGTATGGGTCTGGACTTGAGTCAACATGGCGAACGCGTAGAATAATCTGCTAAAACAATAATCAATATATTGTGTAAAACAGCCCATATGGGCTGTTTTTTTTCTATATGTTGCGTAAAACTCTACAAAGTTTGGAATTTTTGCTACACTCGGAAATCATCAGGATTTGTTCAATTAAACCGCTATGCATTGCCCATTTTGCAATACACCAGACAGTAAAGTGATTGATTCACGCCTGGCCGCTGAAGGTTGCCAGATTCGCCGCCGTCGTGAATGCGTCAGTTGTAATGAACGCTTTACCACCTTTGAAAGTTATGAAGTGGTGATGCCGCGTGTCATTAAATCTGATGGCAAGAATGAACCCTTTGATGAAGCCAAATTACGCCGTTCACTGATGCATGCCTTGCAGAAACGTCCTGTGACGCAAGAACAGATTGAAACGGTGCTCAGTGATATTCAATTACAGATTCGCCGTTTGGGTGAACGTGATGTGAAATCACGCACGATTGGTGAAATTGTCATGCAATCTCTATTTGCACTTGATCATGTCGCTTATGTCCGTTTTGCTTCAGTCTATCAGGACTTCCAGGATGTCGAAGCCTTTCGTCGTCAGATTGAACAAATGCAGCAACGCGGTGAGTTTCAAGAATAAGCATGACTGAACTCACTCAAGATCAAATCTGGATGCGCCGTGCCATCGAACTGGCACGTCAGGGACAGTACTCCACTAAACCCAACCCGAATGTCGGCTGTGTCATTGTCAAAGATGGCATAATCGTAGGTGAAGGTTTTCACCCTAAAGCAGGTCAACCTCATGCGGAAGTTTTTGCCATGCGTCAGGCGGGTGAACAGGCACGTGGAGCAACGGCTTATGTCACTCTGGAGCCGTGCGCACATTATGGCCGTACACCGCCGTGTGCCAAAGGTCTGGTTGAAGCAGGCTTAGCCAAAGTGATTGTGGCTTGTCCTGATCCGAATCCACTGGTCGCTGGAAAAGGTGTGCAGATCCTGAAAGAGGCCGGTATCGAAGTGGAAGTTGGCATCTGTGAAGATGAAGCGCATCTACTAAATGATGGCTTCCTGAAAGCCATGGCAACCGGTATGCCTTATGTGCGTCTAAAAATTGCATCCAGTCTGGATGGCCGTACGGCAATGGCATCGGGTGAATCAAAATGGATTACTGGTGTAGAGGCTCGACAGGATGTACAACATTGGCGTGCGATTTCCGGTGCAGTAATTACCGGGATTGATACGGTATTAGCAGATGACTGCCAGCTCAATGTTCGTAGTCTGAAAGAAGTTGATGACATCAGCACAATCGTTCAGCCAAAACGGATTATTCTGGATCGTCAGGGGCGTTTGCCACTGACTGCCAAAATTTTAGAAAATCCAGAAACTGTCATGGTCATGGGGCCTTATCGTCAGGAGCTGGCTGAGTTGGGTGTGATCCAACTCGAAATTCAGCCTTTAAAAGAATTATTACAGCAACTGGTTCAGCTGCATCAGATTTATGATGTGCTGGTTGAGTCAGGCGCAACCTTATCTACCGCATTTTTACAGGCAGGACTGGTGGATGAACTCATCAGTTATGTTGCACCGACCTTATTGGGGCAAACTGCGCGTAGTATGTTCAATGCAGAATTTAGCCGAATGGCAGAACAACTTCGATTCAAGCTACAGGATGTCACTCGCGTGGGTGATGACGTGCGCTTCAGGTTAATTCCTTCTCAAGAGACACTATGAATTCAGAGTCTACGGTTTATCACAAACGCCGCCATGCGGCACGTACTACCGATGAATATCTTTTCCATCAGTTGGTTCCTTATTTGGGGAACAAGCGCCGTTTACTACATTTAATTCTGGAAGCACTTGAGAGCACGGGAACCTTAAAACGTGAAGATGGTCGTGCGCCTATTTTTGCCGATTTCTTTGCTGGTTCTGGTGTGGTGTCGCGTTTAGCACGTCAAAATGGCTATCGTGTGATTGCCAATGACTGGGAACCGTATAGCCATGCGCTGAATCATGCAGTTCTGGCTTGTACTGATGCACCTGCATTTAAAGAACTGGGTGGCTATCAGAAAGCAATTGATTATCTGAACCGTCTGCCTGAAGTCAAAGGCTGGGTGACGCATAATCTGTGTCCACGCAATGACGAAATCTATGATCCGACCCGTGACCGTTTATTCTTCAAACGCCGTAACGGCATGCGTATCGATGCCATCCGTCAGCAGATTGCCACCTGGCAAGCGCAAGGTGCGATTGATGACGTGGAAATGAGTGCCTTGCTGGCACCATTACTTTATTCAGCCAGTTTTGTCAGCAATACCTCAGGCGTATTTAAAAGTTTCCACCATGGTTGGGGCGGTAAAACCCAGACTGCACTAGAACGTATTGAATCTTTACTTTGGTTAACCCCAAGTCGTTTCTGTGAAGATGCTAAGCATCAAGGGCCTGCCGCAGAAATGTGGTGTGTCGATGCCCAGCATCTGGCCAATCAGATGAGTGGTTTTGAAGTCGATGTAGCTTATCTGGATCCACCGTATAACCAGCATGCCTATAGCAGCAACTATCATGTGCTGAATGCTTTAACACTATGGGATCAGGTAGATCTGCCTACGCCAGACACTAAAGGCTTCAAGAGCGGAATTGACCGTGCATGGCGCAAAGAACGTCCAAGTCAGTACAACTCGTCCAAGCATGCCAAAGAGGCCTATGAAACTTTGTTGGCGACCATTAATGCGCGTTTTATCCTGACCAGTTATTCGACTGATGGTAATATCAGTGCCACAGATTTGTTGCAGGCCAACCTGAAACGCGGCCGTGTAACCTTGCTCACTCAGGATGTGCCACGTTATCGTGTCAGCAAACAGCGCCAGTCTGAACGTGCACGTGTACTGGAATTTATTGTAATTACCGACACACATGCCAAGTCAGGTCCACCAATTCGTCAGTTACTGAGCCAGTTGCATCATTATGCCGAGCTGGGCGGTGTGGATACGACCGGGGTGAGTACCCAATTGGCCTTGTGGTAAGCGCAGAGAAAAAGGAAATAAAGATGTTTACAGGTATTATTGAAAGTCTGGGCAAGGTCGAGAGCCTGCAAAGCGTTGGTGGTGATGTGCGTTTACGCATCCAGACGGATCTGGATATGTCTGATGTACATCTAGGTGATTCGATTGCCACCAATGGCATCTGTCTGACCGTAATTGACTGGGGTGAGAACTGGTATGCTGCAGACGTATCACGTGAAAGTCTGGACCGGACTACACTGGCTAACTGGAAAGTCGGCCAACCTGTAAATGTCGAAAAGGCGATGCTGCCAACTACACGCTTTGGTGGACATATTGTTTCTGGTCATGTCGATGCTGTGGGTGAAATTACGGTGGTACGTTCCGATGCCCGTTCCATCTACTTTGAAGTGACTGCACCAAAAGAAATTGCCAAATATCTGGCAGAGAAGGGCTCTATAACAGTAGATGGCATCAGCCTGACCATCAATCACTTACGTGGAAATATCCTTAGTTTGAATCTGATCCCGCATACAGCCGAACGTACCAATATTAGTACCTGGAAGCTAGGCACTAGAGTCAATCTGGAAGTGGATATACTGGCGCGTTATATCGAGCGTTTATTGCTTGGTGACAAGGCCGCAGAAACTACACAACAGTCTAAAATCAGCATGGACTTCTTAGCCGAAAATGGCTTTTTGAAATAAATTAGCTACACAATTACCAGACAATCTAATTGAAAAATTAGACTGTTTTTTTATTTTTCGGGATAATACGTGGCTCAACTCGCGATTTTAGCCCCAGTGGACAGGTCGAATGCTCGATTTTTTACTTCATCTTGAACAGTCTTTACCCTTATTACTGGAGCAGTATGGGGTATGGATCTATGCAATTTTGTTCCTGGTGATTTTTGCGGAAACAGGTTCGCCGTTTTTCTTCTTTTTGCCAGGTGACAGTTTGTTGATTGCTGTCGGTGCGCTGTGTTCCAGCTCCGATCTGATTACCTTGCACTCCATGGGATTATTGCTGCTGATTGCTTCGATCTTGGGTTATACCGTGAATTATTATTCGGGCAGGGTGCTCGGATTAAAGTATTTCAATGAACATTCACGGTTTTTCAAACCCGAATATATGGTCAAAACCAATCATTATTTTATGAAACATGGTGGCAAGACGATCTTAATTGCGCGTTTTATTCCCTTTGTACGTTCCTTCGGTCCTTTTGCGGCAGGTTCTGGCCATATGAGCTTTGCGACTTTCAGTTTTTATAATGTAACTGGGGGAATTCTCTGGATCAGCACTTTGCTAGGGGTGGGCTATCTGCTTGGTAATACCGCATTTTTACTGGCTGACTTGTTTTAATTTTAAAGTAGATTTTAGCTAGATAGAATAAGTTTAAACAAGGCAAGCAAGGAGTTAAGGCTGAAAAATAAAAAGACTATTTCAGCCAAATGACGATCAACTTTACTCAGCCAGATCAGAATTTTTCAGAATATAGTCAATTTCTTCTTTGGCTGCAGCGCGTAATTTCTCACGCAGTGCATTGATGGTTTGTTCAATCACAGTTTCTGCTTCGAGTTCCAGACGTAACCGTAAGCTTTCCAGCTCAGACAAAATCTGGGTATCATCGATATTTAAGCGACCTTTGGCAAAGTCGAGAACCTGATCCGGATTTTTCTGATAGCGTGCGGCATAATCCTGAACTTCAGTATCCAGTATATGACGCATTTCAGCAAGCTTCTGGGTTTGCTCGGCAAATTTTCGCTCTTCATCACGGCGTAGCTGTTCGGCATAAGCCTGTTCTTCAGCACGTTTTTCGGCTAAGGCTTTTTCGAGTGCCCGTTGTCTGCGAATGCGTGCTTCTTCAATCAGTTCGGCCTTGCGCTGTGCATACGCTGCTTCAATTTTACGCTCAGACTCTTTCTGTAACTGCTGGTCGCGGACCAGCCATTCTTCTACAGCGGTTTCAGGCTTAAGTACTTCACAGATGCGCGAGAGGTCATCGATAAAGGTCTGACGTACAGCCTCAGGTGTGTTTAACCAGCGCTGTTTAAAATCTGGACCTACATTTAATGCCACTTGCATCTCCTTGTTCACGTGATTACTTAGAGCTTAAAGGTATTTGGCTGAATGCCAAAGCGACGATATTGTTTATATTTTTCACGTCCCAGCTGTTTGGCCGGTTCATTGTTTTCAATAATCTCAATAATGTGACTAAATTTCGCATCAGGTTCAAGTGCTTCCGGATTAAAATTAAAAATAATCCAGCCCGACTGCTCTGGTAATTGAGCCGAGATACAAACGGTTGCATCTGGCTGATCGATTCCATGCGGAATAAAGCTGGCAGGATCAAAGTTCCATAGCTTTTCATCCAGTTCCTGCTGTAAAGCAGGATCAGCACACAGCAGCCAGATGCGCTCTGGCTGACGCAAAATTTTACGGCATAAACGACAAGTGCTGTCCACTTGTCGTTCAGGACTTTTTTCAAATAAATAAAAGCTGACCTTAGCCATGCTTTTGAACGCGATTAGCCAGGAATTGCATTAATAGAGGTACTGGACGGCCAGTTGCGCCTTTATTTGGACCTGAATTCCATGCAGTACCTGCAATATCCAGGTGAGCCCAGCGATAGTCACGTGTAAAACGTTGCAGGAAGCATGCAGCTGTTACAGAACCAGCTTTAGGACCACCAATATTGGCAATATCCGCAAATGGAGAATCCAGTTGTTCCTGATAGTCGTCCAGTACCGGCATGCGCCATACACGGTCAAATGCGTTTTGGCCGGCGGTTTCAAGTTCTGCAGCCAGCTCATTGTCTGGCGTAAACATACCGGTCAAGACTGAACCTAACGCCACTACACAAGCACCGGTTAGAGTTGCAATATCAATCACCAGAGCAGGATTAAAGCGTTTCACATAAGTTAATGCATCGCAGAGTACCAGACGGCCTTCAGCATCAGTATTTAAAATTTCAACGGTTTGACCACTCATGGTGGTGACGATGTCACCTGGACGTGTTGCTTTGCCAGACGGCATATTTTCCGCTGCAGCAATCGCACCTACAACGTGAATTGGTAAACGAGATTCACATAGTGCACGAAGCGTGCCCAGAACTGAAGCTGCACCGCACATATCGTATTTCATTTCGTCCATGCCAGCGCCTGGTTTTAATGAAATACCACCGGTATCAAAAGTAATGCCTTTACCCAGTAATACCACTGGTGCTTCTTGACGATGCGCCAGATATTCAATCGTAATAATACGGCCTGGACGGTCTGAACCTTTGCTGACTGCAAGGAAGGCCCCCATGCCAAGGTCAGCCATTTGCTGTTCATTGAGCACAGTTACTTTAAGTAGATCCGGATATTGAGCCGCCAGCGCTTGGGCCTGTTCTGCCAGATATTCCGGGAAACAGATATTGCCAGGACGGTTACCCAGATCACGCGCCAGATTCTGGCCAGTCTGTACGGCCTGAATCAATTGCAACTGTTCAGCTGTTAGCGTAGTTTCGGCAGCGATGAAGTCGATCTGCTGTAGAATAAATTCGTTCTTTTTCGACTTGTATTCGTCATAGCCATAGCTGGCCTGTGTTAAAGCCAATGCAAACAGATAGTGCAATTCTTGTGGAAGTTGTGTCAGATCAACAGAAATCTGTTTGAATTTTTTTTGAGAGGCTTTAATAATGGCTTGGGCAATTTTCGCCAGTTTTCCCGCTTGTAATTCGGCAGTCTTGCCGAGGCCGATAAGGGCCGCATGCTGAGACTGGCTGACCTGTCCAATCAGGCTTAAACTTTCTGCTAGACCGGCCTTGAATTGGGAGGCTTCAACTAATGTGTCTAGGTTGTTGATTTGGTATGTTGATGCAGCGCTCTGAATTTGCTCTGAGTTGACTAAAATCAACAAAGATTGACTTGATCCATTCTCTGGGAATGACGTATTAATTGTAAGGTTCATATCTTGTTTTCACGCCTGTTTAGATTTGCAAATCATTCAAGCATTGAAACATTTATCCGAATAGATTTTCAATGGGCAGAGCCACCTAGGTTTTATATTTTTGCTATTCGGGTAAACTAGCACTCGTTTTATGGAGCTCATTTTGGAAGAACTAATTTGATTATTCGGCGTTATCTGGTCAAGCAAGTGGTATCGACCTCCTTGGTGGTGATTGCCTTACTGACCCTTATCATGATGGGCGGTCGTTTGATCAAGTATTTTGGTGTGGCCGCACAGGGGCGTCTGGATGCTGGAATCCTGTTCAGCATCATTGGTTATCGTTTGCCTGAATTCCTGACCTTGATTCTTCCACTTGGGTTCTTTATTGGTTTAATGCTGGTCTTTGGTCGTCTCTATGTTGATCATGAGATGGCGGTCTTAAATGGTAGCGGAATTAGCCGGCATCAGCTGGCACGTCTTTTGATTCCGATGACTTTGGTCTATCTCCTTGCACAAGGCTTTCTCATGTTGTGGGCTTCACCGTGGGGGATTCGACAGTTCGAAGCCTTGACCAGTGAGCAGGCAGTACGAACCGGCTTTGATCTGGTTCGGCCCAAAGAATTTATCTCTTCCGGACCTTATACCATTTATGCCGGAGATCTATCCGAAGATCGCAAAAACCTGAAAGATATCTTCTTCTATCAGCGTGCGGAAAAAGAAGGCAAGCCAGATGTGATGATTCTGGCGCAGGAAGCGACCCGGATTGAAATGCCGAATGATGCAGCTAATGTGGTCGACCTAGTCAATGGTCGCCGCTATGAAATTTATCCAGGCACGCCGCAATATACCCAGGCTGAATTTGAAAGCTATCGTTTACGGATCGAAAGTGATAAAGAAGCATCACTGGCCAGTGATGAAGTTGAAGCCTTGCCGACCGGACAGCTTTGGAAAAATCGTCAGGATCCTGTCGTAGCCAGTGAGTTTGGCTGGCGTGTCTTTGTGCCATTTGCCATTGTGATTGCCCTGATTTTGTCTGTGGCGCTATCTGAAGTGAGCCCACGTCAAGGTCGCTATCTCAAATTGTTCCCGGCACTGATGATCTTTGCCAGCCTGATTGTCGCCCTGATGGCAATCAAAACCCGGGTCAGTAAGGCGGAAATGGGCATTTGGGCTTATCCATTAGTCCTGATCATTTATGCTATAGCCGGTGCATTGTTCTCACGTAAACAGAATTTGGCGCCAAAAATTAAAAAACGGATTCAGCGAGTGAGGTCTTAACAATGTTAGCACGTCGTATAGTTGCCAAACATGTGACCGGAACCACTGCGCTGGCGATGCTTGGGGCAACCGCTGTTCTTTCAGGTCTGCAGGTCTTATTTACGTATTTAGGTGAATTGGGTTCCCTGAAAGAAGGCTATGGTGCCTGGGATGCCTTGAAATATGTACTCTGGGGCGCACCCAATTATTTGTATGAAATCCTGCCAATTTCGGCACTGATTGGTGCGGTACTCGGTTTGGGTACATTAGCTTCCAATAGTGAGCTGATCGTAATGCGTTCAGTCGGCATTAGCCTGTGGCGTATTGTCGGCTGGGTTATTCGATCAGCATTGCTATTGGTCGTATTGTCGTTTGCCCTGAGCGAATGGGTGATTCCATATACCAATGAACAGGCCAAAGCAGTCAAAAGCTATAACAAACCGGTCAAAATTGGTGAAGTTAAAGGTTACTGGACGCGTGAGGGGAATCGCTTTATCTATATTGATTATGCAAATGCCAAAGGCCAGCTGAAAAATGTACAGATGCTGGACTTCGATGACAATTACCGTCTGCGGGGTACTCTGGATGCCAAACAGGGTGAGTTTGTCAAAGATGGGGCTTGGAAACTAGATAGCACAGAACAGTTTGATATTTTACAAAACGGTAATGCGACACTGGTACAGCATGATGAGCAGCCACTGGCTTTGGCCTTGCAGCCAAAATATGTGCATATGGTCACGATTGATCCGGAAGATTTATCGCCAAGCCAGCTGGTGAGCTTTATGAGCTATATGCATGAATATAGTCAGGTACCTAAAACCTATCAGCTGGCCTTCTGGCAGAAAGTCGGTTCGCCATTTGCCCTGATTGCGCTGGTAGTGATTGCCTGTTCATTTATTTTCGGACCATTGCGTCAGCAATCCATGGGTTTCCGTTTGGTGATTGCATTATTCGCAGGTTTAGGCTTCTTCTACCTGCAGGATTTTCTTGGCTATGCCAGTCTGGTCTATGCGCCGTCACCGGCATGGTTCGTATTTATTCCTATTTTGCTGATGTTTGCTATTGGCGGCTACTTGCTCCATCGGGCCCGCTAAGCTACAGGAAAATAGAAGAAATCAATCGCAACAAGAGGCTTAAACCATCGTCTGGTCATGGCCTCTTTTTGCAAAATTCGGTAAACTAGAGCGATTAATTCGTAGACGAAAAGAGTATTTCATTATGACGGATGCAACTGCTGGCAAAATCCCTCACGTTTTGGTGATTATGGATGGTGTGGGTCATCGCGAAGCGGTCGAAGACAATGCGTTTTTAGCGGCTAAACGACCAAATTTAACTGCTATGCAGGAAAAGCATCCGCATGGTTTGATCTCAGGTTCAGGTGAAGATGTCGGCCTGCCTGATGGTCAGATGGGGAACTCTGAAGTCGGTCATATGAATCTTGGTGCTGGCCGTGTGCTGTATCAGGACTTTACCCGTATTACCAAAGATATCCGTACTGGGGCTTTCTTCGAACATGAAGTGCTGGTAGATGCGGTTGAGAAAGCCAAAGCAGCAAATGGCGCAGTCCACATTATGGGTCTGCTGTCTGAAGGCGGTGTGCACTCACACGAAGATCATATCGTTGCGATGGCTGAACTGGCTTTAAAACGCGGTGCTCAGGTTTATCTGCATGCGTTCCTCGATGGCCGTGATACACCACCAAAAAGTGCGCAACCCTCTTTAGAAAAACTGGATGCATTATTTGCTCAATATCCGGGCCAGGGTCGTATTGTCAGCATGATCGGTCGTTATTTTGCCATGGACCGTGACAACCGTTGGGATCGTGTAGAGCAAGCGTATCGTCTGCTGACTGAAGGTGAAGCAGTGCGTACTGCAGCTAGTGCAGTTGAAGGTCTGGAACAGGCTTATGCTGCAGAGGAATCAGACGAATTTGTAAAAGCGACTCGCATTGGCGACACTGTGAAGATTCAGGATGGCGACAGCGTCGTATTCATGAACTTCCGTGCTGACCGTGCCCGTGAATTGACTCGTGCCTTTGTTGAAAAAGATTTTGCCGGTTTTGAACGTAAGGTTGTACCGAATCTGGCGAAATTCGTGATGTTGACCCGTTATCAGGCGACCATTGATGCGCCAATAGCCTATATGCCAGAAGCGCTGGTAAATTCTTTAGGTGAGTATCTGTCGAACCTGGGTAAAACTCAGCTACGTATTGCAGAAACCGAGAAATATGCGCATGTAACCTTCTTCTTTAGCGGTGGCCGTGAAGATGAATATCCAGGTGAAAAACGTATCCTGATCCCATCTCCAAATGTTGCGACTTATGACCTGAAACCGGAAATGAGTGCCTATGAAGTCACTGATGAACTGGTGGCAGCGATCAATTCAGGCGAGTTTGACCTACTGGTTGTGAACTATGCCAACGGTGATATGGTCGGTCATACCGGTGTATTTGATGCAGCAGTGAAAGCCGTTGAAGCCGTGGATACTTGCTTAGGCCGTGTTTATGAGGCTGTGATGGCGAAAAAAGGTCATATGATTATTACTGCCGATCATGGTAATGTGGAGCAAATGCAGGATTATCAGAGTGGTCAGGTGCATACCCAGCATACCACTGAACTGGTTCCATTTATTTATGTGGGTCCAAGTTCTGCAACAATCGCAGAAGGTGGTGTATTGGCTGATGTCGCACCAACCCTGCTGAACCTGATGCAAATTTCGGTACCAGCTGAAATGCAGGGTCGCAATCTTATTGAGCTGCACGCTTAATCTTTTATAAAACAGGTATAAGAATGATAAAAACACATGGCAAGTCTGTAGTCTTATCCTGCTTACTGATGTGTTTGAGTCATTCCGCTTGGAGTGCTGTTTCAACCGAGATGGCACTCGATGAACTGGAAATGGACGAACAGGTCTATAATGAAATTCCTGTTACATCCATCCAGGAATTTGTTCAGATTTATGGCATCGTCAAAGATAATTATATTCAAGACAAAAATGACGATGTGCTTTTCCAGCAGGCCATTCAAGGTCTGGTAAGTGGCTTAGACCGCTATTCCCGCTATTTATCTCCTGAAGACTATAAGCAGCTGCGTGAATATACCGAAGGTGATCTGGCCAGTATTGATTTTGATCTGCATTTTAATCCGCAGCTAAAACAATGGATGGTACAAGGCTTGAGTCCGGATGCTGATTCTGCCAAACAAGGCCTTCGCAATGGTGTCACAGTTTACAAGATTGATGATCAGGTCTTGAGTGCACTGAAACGTGAGCAGGTGCGAGATTTATTGACTGGTGCTATTGGCTCTACTTTAACGCTACAGCTTTCTGCGCAAAGTGTACCGATTACACTGGTCCGCAATACCAAAGTGGATACCGAGATTAAATCGACCTTACACAGCAATCAGGTTTTGGTGCTACAGGTCAAAGTCTTCCAGCAGGATACCGCTAATGAAATCAAACGGATTATTGAAAGTTATTCAACTAATCGCCTGAAAGCGGTGCTGTTTGACCTGCGTAATAATCCGGGTGGTTTATTATCTGCAGCTGTTGAATCAGCAGATTTGTTTCTGAATCAGGGTATTATTGTCTCGACCAAGAGCCGTTCTGAAGGCAATCAGCAATTTCAGGCACTACCAGGAATTGAGTTTCAGAACCTAAAAGTCGGGATTCTGATCAATAACCGTTCTGCTTCTGCTGCAGAAGTATTTACTGCTGCTCTGAAAGAACATAATCGTGCTTGGGTGGTAGGAGAAAAGAGCTATGGTAAAGGGGTGGTACAGAAATTATTTCCTTTGAGCAATGGCTCCGCTTTACAGATGACGGTGTCGCAATACTTTAGCCCGAGCGGCAATATGATCGAAGGATATGGGATTCAACCACATTTCACCTATCCCCTAGGTCAGGATGCGCGTGAGGAGAGCTATCTGGATCACGTCACAGACTTGCTGCTCCTGCAGAAATAATCATTCCTCTTCTTCAGTATCCAGTCCAAATTTTTTTAGACGATAACGTAAAGACCGAAATGACATCCCCAGTTTCTTCGCGGCCAATGTACGGTTCCAATGGGTCAGATTCAAAGCATTCAACAGAATTTCTTTTTCAATCTTTTCTAAATACAGTTCCAGACCTTCTTCAGGTAATTTTTTCGGAATAATGATCTGATCCGAAGATGAAGTCGGCTCTGCCAGATTGGTAGTTTCTGATAAGACGGGAGCCATATGACGCAGTGGAGCAGTTTGCAGATGCTGAAGATCAATCTTATCTTCATCACTCAAAGTAATCGCTCGTTCAATAATGTTACGCAGTTCGCGTACATTGCCTGGATAATATTGCTCGAGTAAAAATTCTTTACTCCGTTCCGTCAACTTTTTCGCAGGAATTTCCCATTCTTGGCAGATCTTTTGAATAAAATGCTCAGCGAGGAGCAGAATATCCTGGCCGCGCTCACGCAGGGGTGGTAAGACCAGATCCATCACATGAATACGGAAGAACAAGTCCTGACGGAATTTGCCTTGTTGTACCAGCGCATCGAGATCCTGATGGCTGGCACTGATGACACGGAAATCGACATCAATTTCAGTATCGGAACCGACTGGACGAATGCGTTTTTCCTGAACAGCACGTAACAGTTTGACCTGCATAGACAGGGGTAATTCAGCAATCTCATCTAAGAATAGGCTACCCCCATGGGCAGACTGAACTAGTCCTTGTTTGTCCTGTGTCGCGCCAGTAAAGCTGCCTTTCTTATGGCCAAACAGTTCACTTTCCATCAGTTCAGTCGGGATTGCACCGCAGTTAATTGCGATTAAAGGTCCTTCATTGCGATTGCTGAGACGATGAACCAGATTGGCGACAACTTCTTTCCCGGTACCTGATTCGCCAGTAATAAACACGGGTGCCTGGGAACGGGCAATTTTTTTCAAGGTGACACGCAATTGCTGAATAGGCAGAGATTGTCCAATCAGCAGTTTATGTTCTAGTGAATCATTGGAATTATTCTGATAATAGTCTACTGGTTTATTTAGTGCTTTTTGCAGCAGTTGCTCAAGATGCTTTTGATTGATCGGTTTGCTGACAAAGTCAAATGCACCTGCCTTGAGTGCAGCAATCGCAATTTCCATATTGCCATAGGCCGTTAAAACAGCTACCGGAAGGTGAGGAGAATGCTGGTTAATCCAGTCCAGTAATTGCAAACCATTGCCATCAGGAAGATTTAGATCCGTCAGACAGGCATCATATTGATGATCTGTCAGAAATTTTTTTGCATCTTCCAGACGATGGGCAATATGTGTACGGATTCCCATGCGCATCAATGACATTTGCATGAGGGTACATAGATCTTCCTCATCATCCACCAATAAGACCAGTGGTTGTTGTTCCACAATATTTCCCCTTATTCCTTTTATGCTGTTACACATTGACAGCTAATCCGAAAGCATGCGCCCTGTTCTTGTGAAATGTAGTTGAGTTGTGCCTGATTGGCTTCACAAAAACTGTGTGATAAATATAGTCCGAGTCCCGTTCCATGGATAGACGTGCTGAAAAAAGGTTTAAATAATAATTCCTGATCATGGGTGGCAATACCAGAGCCAAAATCCCGAACATCTATCCATACCTTATGTTCATATGGGTGAATATTCAATTGAATATGGGGCGAATCCGGTGAATTATGACGGATAGCATTACGAATCAGGTTAATTAGAATCTGACGTAACTGGGCTTCATCGAAATGAATTGCCAGTGGTACATCAATATTAAATTGAATCTGGTCGGCCACATCTGCTAAATCTTCCTGAATAAATAGTGGTATAAATTCATTCAGCTGAATTACGACCGGATGGGTTTCTTTATTCTTCACCATATTCAGGGTGTCCTGAATAATCCGGTCAATACGGGTGGTTTGTCGGCTAATCATCTGATGCAGGACCTGCTGCTGTTCAGGTTCAGAATCGAGATAAAGATCATTGGCCTGTACAATGGCAGCCAGAGGATTGCGAATTTCATGGGCAATACTGGCGGAAAGCTGGCCTAGAGCAGCAAGCTTTAACTGTTGCACCTGCTGATTAAGTTTGCGGGCATCTTGCAGCACGAGGAGAGTCAGAGTCTGGTGCGGCACAATCAGCTTTTGTACCTGCACATGAATATTATAACGACTCTGCTGGGATTCAAATTGAAACCGCTCGCCATTTTCCAGATTTTCAAAACGGATCAGTTCAAACAAGTCATTTTGAGATTGGTATAACGAAAACCTTTCATGGGCATACATTGGCTCAATGCCGAGCAGATGACAGGCAGCCGGATTACTGAGCACCACATGGTAATTCTCATCTAAGACCAGATAGCCGGTTTCAATCTGTTCCAAAATATAGCGGTTAATATTTTGTAAGCGATATAGTTCCAGCGATTGAGAAAAATTCAGGTTTTCCAAAATCTGAAAGCGCCGTACCGCAATTTGTCCTGAGCCATAGACGACAAAAAACAGAAAGGCCAGCAGGGCACTGTTTCCGATATTGGTAAGGGAAGAAAAAGCAAAAATACTGCCGATAAAATGCTGGTAGATAATACTAATCACCGCAATCAGAGTGATGATCAGGGCTTTCTTGGCATCCAGTAATAATGAGGCTGAAAAAATAGTAATAACAAAAATCAGTCCGAGATGGACATTTGGACCCTGACTGGCCAAGGTCAATAAACTGAGAAAAAAGACATCGCTGGCAAAAATTAGAATGAACTGTGGCTGAATCAGGCGCTTTACCCATCTTAGTGTAAACAGCTGCACAGTATTGACGGCGACGCCAATCATTAAGGCATAGTGATAGAGTTTAGGATACTGATAATCCGCAGTCATATCGGGATAAGTCAGCAGGAAAATCAGCAACAGACCCGTGCTGATAATCAGGCGGTAGGCGCTATACCATAGGCCCAGATGATATTGATTCAGTTCAGAATAACTGGATGTTTGCGCCATAGAAACCGCATTAAGCAGAGGGTTAAATTAAGGTTTAATCAGGCCATAGCGCATTGCAAGATGGGTCAGTTTAACATCACTATCAATATTTAGTTTTTCGAAGATCCGGTAACGGTAAGTATTGACTGTTTTAACACTTACAAACAGCTTGTCGGCAATTTCCTGCGCGCTGATACAGTTCACTACCATCATGGCTACCTGCATTTCACGTTCAGACAGTGCGTCGAAAGGAGACTGCTGTGTATCAGACAGGTAGGAGCTGGCCAACTGTTCTGCGATATCAGCACTGAAATATTTACCGCCCTGCATGACTTTATTGATGGCACGAACCATCTCTGATACAGGTGCACCCTTGGTGATATAGCCTTTGGCACCTGCCTTAAGTAAAAGAGAAGGATAAGGCTCTTCAGCCAGGCCACTCACCGCAAGAACTTTGGTTTCAGGAGCAGTCTGTAGCAAACGGCGTGTGGTTTCTACACCACCGATACCTGGCATGTTGACATCTAATAGAACCACATTGGGATGATGCTGACGGACGAGGGTAATTGCTTCTTCACCAGATTCAGCCTGTCCAATCACCTGAACATCCGCATGGTCTTCCAGCATTCTGCAAATTCCAGTACGAACTAATTCATGGTCGTCGACAACTAAAACTGTGATCACCTAGACTCTCCCTCATTAAAAAATCATTTTTTTGTTACATAAAGCAAAATAAGCTTGCAATGAAACTACAAAATTAGCAATCCTATTCGCAGATTAAATCTGAAACTTATCACATAGTGTCAAGAACAAAAAATGTTCGGCATTGTGTTTAAATGTAAGGCATATTAGAGGTAATACGCAAATCAATCTTACCTCTGTTAGTTGAGTGAAGGAATAGTGAAGAAAATAAACAAGTCTTTAAGGCATCTACTCGGCCTGTCCGTGTTAATCAGCATGAGCACGACAAGTTTTGCTGAAATCATTATGAATTCTGGCACAACAGAGGGCGGATCTAGCATCAGCTGGTCTTCTGATGAAGTCAATCAGCTCATGAATGATAATTTGAGCGTATCTGCTGCAGAACCTTCACCACCAGGTTCTGCAACTGTTACGACGACGATTCGTCAAGGCGGTGCACCAGCACCAGTACCGACAAAACCTGTGCAGATTATTGATAATAGTCATTTTAGTAATCAACCTCCTGTAAGTGCGCGTGCAGCTTTGGTGATGGATTCACAGACGGGTGAAGTGTTATTCAGTAAAAATACCAATAATGCTTATCCGATTGCGTCGATTACCAAATTGATGACTGCAGTGGTGATTTCAGATGCGCGTTTGAATATGTCTGAAAAAATTACTTTGCAACAGGCTGATTTTTCCTGTGCAGGCTGTAAGAGCTCAAGTTCTACCTTAAGAGCCGGGGACAGCATGAATCGTGCTGAAGCTTTATTATTTGCTTTGATGAAATCTGAGAACCCAGCTGCAGCTGCATTGGCGCGTACCTATCCAGGCGGTCGTGCAGCCTTCATTGCGAAGATGAATGCCAAAGCTAAAGAGCTGGGCATGAATTCAACCCATTATATGGAATCTACCGGCCTGCATCCTGGTAATGTGTCTTCTGCACGCGATTTGGGGATTCTGGTGAATACCGCTTCACAGTATGGTCTGATCCGTCAGTTCTCTACCACTGCTAGCTATGATTTCAACCTCGGGTATCGTGTATTGAAATCGAACAACACCAATTCACTGGTACGAAATGGTGGTTGGAACATCAACCTGTCTAAAACCGGTTATATCAATGAAGCAGGACGTTGTGTCGTTATGCACACGACCTTGAATAACCGTCCTGTGGTGGTCGTGGTATTAGGTGCGGATTCAACTGCTGCACGTACCAATGATGCGACTCGTCTCATGACCTGGGTGTCTAGCTTGCCTAAACAACGTGTTTAATCTTTTTTAAGCGCATATAAAAAGCCCTGCAAGTGCAGGGCTTTTTTGATTCTGTATCTTACATATTTGAAAGAATTGATTCACGAACCTGTTCTAAAGTTGCGTCAATAGACAGCATTACAGCATCAGAACATTGTTTGATCGCAGTATCCGGATCTTTCAGACCGTTACCAGTTACAGTACACACGATCACAGAACCTTCAGCAATTTTACCTGCTTTAATGTCACGGATTGCGCCACCGATAGACGCTGCAGATGCAGGCTCTACGAATACGCCTTCATACATAGAAAGAAGACGTTGCGCTTCCAGAATCTCGGCATCAGTCAGTTCATCGAACCAACCTTTAGAATCACGAACAACCGCTTTCGCGTGGTTCCAGCTTTGTGGATTACCGATACGAATTGCAGTTGCAACAGTCTCAGGATTTTCAACAGGTGCACCACGAAGGAAAGGTGCAGCGCCAGAAGCCTGGTAACCTACCATTGTTGGCAGACCTTCAGGTTTAGGGCCAGTGAAGGCATCAGTGGCAGCATCGTAAACCACTTGCTCGAATTGATCAGCAGGTTGATTCGCAACTGCTTCGGTATAACCCATCCAGTGCGCAGTAATGTTACCTGCATTACCTACTGGCAGGCAGTGGTAGTCTGGTGCACGGCCCAATTCATCCACGATTTCGTAAGCAATGGTTTTTTGACCTTGCAGACGGTATGGGTTAATTGAGTTAACAATCGTCACAGGTGCTTTGTCAGCGATTTCTTTTACCAGACGCATACCGTCATCAAAGTTACCGCGGATTTGCATGGTGATTGCACCATACATCATTGCTTGTGCCATTTTACCCATCGCAATTTTGCCTTCAGGGATTAACACAAATGCTTTGATACCTGCACGCGCAGCATAAGCTGCTGCAGCTGCTGAAGTATTACCTGTAGATGCACAGATAATCGCTTTAGAGCCTTCTTCAACCGCTTTTGTTACCGCCATGGTCATACCACGGTCTTTAAATGAACCAGTCGGGTTTAAGCCCTCGTACTTCACATAAATTTCAACATTTTTGCCAATAATGCGCGGAATATTCGCAAGCTTAATCAGTGGCGTGTTACCTTCACCCAGAGAAACGGCTTTAGTAGTTGCAGACACTGGTAAACGGTCGCGATAGCGGTCAACTAAACCAGTATAACGATTGGCATTCGACATGATGATGTTCCAATTGTGTGTAGAGCTTGGCAAGGGGAGAGTGTCCCCTCGACCCGATTAATTATCAAGCGATTCTAAACGAATTCGTACAATTTCGCCATGAATGACAGGAAGAGCTTGAATTTGTTTTAACGCTTCATCCATTTTCGCTTCCTTGACAGGATCAGTCAGGATCACGATAGGAATAAGATCTTTCAGACGTGACTGCTGCAGAATTGCATCAATACTGATGCCTTCACGGCTTAGAATAGAGGTTACTTCAGCCAGTACTCCGGTTTGATCTTCAGCATTGATCCGGATGTAGTATCCAGTCGTCATTTCTTCACGTGGCAGGATTGGCAGGTCACTTAAGCTTTCAAAAGCCAGTTGCGGAATCGTACCAGCACCATCCTCAGTATAAGAAATATCACGTACGATATCCACGACATCTGCAACTACTGCAGAAGCTGTAGGGCCCGCGCCAGCACCCGCACCGTAATACAGTGTAGGACCAACCGCATTGGCTTGAACTAGAACTGCATTTTTCACACCATTGACATTAGCGATCAATTGCTCTTCAGGAATCAGGGTCGGATGCACGCGGAGTTCGATACCGGTTTCAGCACGACGCGCAATACCGAGATGTTTGATACGGAAGCCCAAGTCTTCAGCATATTTCACGTCTTGTGCAGTAATTTTGCTGATGCCTTCAGTAAAGACTTTATCAAACTGCAACGGAATACCAAAAGCAATAGAGGCCAGTAATGTCAGTTTATGTGCTGCATCGATACCTTCTACGTCGAAGGTTGGATCTGCTTCTGCATAACCCAGTTCTTGTGCTTCTTTCAGTACATCAACAAAGGCACGGCCTTTATCTCGCATTTCAGTCAGAATAAAGTTGCCTGTACCGTTGATGATGCCAGCCAGCCAGTCGATCTTGTTGGCTGCCAGACCTTCACGCATCACTTTAATAATTGGAATGCCGCCAGCCACCGCTGCCTCGTAAGCAATTTGCACAGCGTTGTCATCGGCAAGTTTGAACAGTTCATTCCCATGTTCAGCCAATAAGGCCTTGTTGGCAGTCACGACCTGTTTGCCATGCAGAATGGCTTCTTTGATCACTTCATAAGCAGGGTGAATACCGCCCATGACTTCAACCACTACATCTACATCAGGTTGACGTACGATGTCGAGCAGATCTGCACTTTGTTTGACTGATTCAGGTAGATCCAGATCAGGACGCGGGCGACGCGTACCAACATGGGTAATTTGAATTTCACGACCGGTGCGACGTTTAATCTCAGCAGCATTTTCTTTTAATAGTTTAAGGGCACCACCACCCACAGTACCAAGACCGAGGATTGCCAGACGAACTGGTTTCACGTCACACTCCAAATATAAACAGTTTTTTACGAGAGCCTAGATCATAGCTAAAAAAGCGGCCTGACTCTAGGGTCATTTCAGAATATCTTTATCTATAAAATAAAGTTAAATAACTAATTAAAATGAGTTATTTAAGTCGATCCAATAATTCTGATGTGCTCATATAGCCACCGAGATAAAGTCCTTCAGAACTGTATACACCCGGGGTGCCATTCACACCAATATTAAGACCCATTTGATATTGATCTTTCACAGGATTTTTACAAGTAGTCGGCGTGATAGATCCACCGGCAATGGCTTGGTCGAAGGCTGCACGACGGTCGGAATTACACCAGATGGCTTCCATGGCAGGCATATGCTGCTCGCCACGTGGCCAGGCAATATAACGTACTTCGATACCTTTGCTGTTCATCTCATCCATCTGCTCATGGAATTTGTGACAATACGGACAGCTGACATCGGTAAACACATAGATCACATGTTTGGTTTTACCTTTGGCTGGGTAGATCAACAGGTCTTCCGCTTTAAGGTTTGCAAAGATTTTCTTGTTCACGTCAGATTGCAGGGTTTCGCTGACATTATGCAGCTCTTTGTCTCCAAGACGAATGACATCGCCCTGAATCAGATATTTACCGTCATTTGTCACATAGACGGGTGCCATACCTTCTAGGCTGACCCAAGACATGTTTGGTACTTCAGTGGTTTTAATACCCGTGATTTTTGCATTAATCCCCGCTTTTTTGAAATGACCTTCGAGCGTTGAAATCAGGCGTTGCTGTGCATTGCGTTCGCTAAGGTTAGAGGCTTCACCCGTCGCCGGTGCACTTGCTGTAAGCGTATCTTGCTTTTTATCTGAATTATTGGAATTGGAACATGCGCTCAGTCCCAGACCGGTAGCAAGCAGACAAGCGATAAAAATTTTGGTGCGGGCAAATGTCATAATAACCCTTTTTTCTTGGACTAAAAACAGAGCATTAGCATAGCAAAAAAAGATAGAGCTACGTCAAACTTCTCAGTTTATTCTATTTGAATCAGCTCTTAAGCCCGTGGATGATGGGTTGCATGCAGTTGCTGCATTCTGACTTGTGCCACATGGGTATAGATCTGTGTGGTTGATAAATCACTATGACCTAGCAACATTTGTACTACCCGTAAGTCAGCGCCATGATTGAGTAAATGCGTGGCGAAGGCATGACGCAAAGTATGCGGAGACAGTTCAGCCTGAATTCCGGCTTGTAGTGCATAGCGTTTAATGGCATACCAGAAATTCTGTCGGCTCATGATCCCGCCATGCTGGGTGAGGAACAGATAATCAGTCGCTGTCTTATACAATTGGGGGCGTGCTTCCTGTAGGTATTTTTCTAGCCATTCACAGGCCATCTGTCCCATTGGCACCAGACGTTCTTTATTGCCTTTACCGACAATACGCAAATAGCCTTGTTTTAAATTAATCAGATCGAGACGCAGGTTAATCAGTTCCGTCACCCGTAAACCACAGGCATAAAGCACTTCAAACATGGCACGATCACGTAAACCCAATGCGCTATTAATATCGGGTGCATGAATCAATGCTTCGACATCAGCTTCAGACAGGTCTTTGGGCAGGGCACGGCCCAGTTTTGGTGTTTTATGGGCAGCGACCGGATTGTCACTCCGCAGTTTTTGTTCCCGCAGGAATTTATAAAAAGAACGTAAGGCGGATAAACATCGTGCAATTGAACGTGGACTTTTTTGCTGTTTGGTCAGTTCAATCAGCACATCGGAAATATCATCATGGTCCCATTCCGGTAAAGGTTTAACCAGACATTCGGCACACTGGATCAGATCAGACAAATAGGCATTCCGGGTATGGGGACTCACTGTCTGGGCAATCAGATAATCACGAAAACCCTGTAAGTAACTGAAAGCTTCAGGAATCTGAACTGGACTAGGAATGCGAGGTTTTTTATTCAGCATGATGTTTAATGAAGATAATTTTTAAAAGCGAGAAGCCTGATTGCTATTCTCCACTCTAGTTTAATTTTACGAACATGTCGATGTGCTATACAGCCAAGAAGAAATGTAATTAATACTTATTTGTTAATTATTCTCATTTGTTTGTATACTGTACAAAAGTCTTAGGAATTTTCACGGTGCGTTTGTCTGATTTGAAAGTAAAACAAACTGCCATCATTCGAAAAGTTAATCGAACTACTGATGGTAAAGGCGCTTCCCACGATGTTGTGGCCAGTCGCTTGGAAACTTTAGGTTTTGTACCAGGGACTCAGGTACAAGTCATTACCAAAGGTATTTTTGGTGGGGATCCGATTCTTATTCAGGTGGGGTTTACGCGTTTTGCTTTACGAAAATCGGAAGCGGCCAAGATTGAAATTGAACAGGGAGCCGCGGCATGAGTGATACCTTACGTATTGCCCTTGTCGGTAACCCAAACTGCGGTAAAACTTCTTTATTCAACCATTTAACCGGCTCCCGTCAAAAAGTCGGAAACTATGCCGGGGTTACGGTTGAGCGTAAAGTCGGGAATTTTACACTTCCTTCAGGCAAACCGGTACGTGTACTGGATCTGCCAGGAACTTATAGTCTGGATGCGACCAGCCCGGACGAAGAAATTACCCGTAATGTGGTTCAGGGTAAAATTGCAGAAGAAGGCCAGCAAGATACTTTCCTGTGTGTTGTAGATGCAACCAACCTAAAACTGCATCTGGGACTGGTACTGGAAATGATTCAACTGGGTCGTCCAATGCTGGTAGTGCTGAACATGATGGATGAAGCACGCCGTCGCGGGATGCAGATCAACACCCAGAAACTATCTGAACGTCTGGGTGTACCTGTGGTTGAAACTGTTGCCGTGCGTACTTCAGGCGTTGAAAACCTGAAAAATGCACTGGATAAAAACAAGTTTTCTGCTCCGCAAACTGAACTCAGCGGTTTGAGTGGCGATCACCATCATCAGATTGCCAGTATTCTGAAAGATGTGGTGAATTATGCCGATCAGGAAGATAAACGTACTGATTTCCTGGACAAGATATTCCTGCATCCGGTATTGGGCCTACTTAGCCTAGCCATCATGATGTTTGTGGTGTTTCAGGCGGTCTTTGCCTGGGCTGCACCATTTATGGACGGAATTGAAACTTTCTTCGGCTGGCTGGGCGAGTACATGGGTGGACTGATCGCTCATCCTTTATTAAACAGCTTGGTGGTTGACGGGATTATTGCCGGTGCGGGTGGGGTCGTGGTCTTCCTGCCGCAGATTCTGATTCTGTTCTTCTTTATTCTGGTTTTGGAAGAGTCCGGGTATTTACCACGTGCCGCCTTCCTGCTAGATAAATTGATGTTTAAGGCAGGTCTTTCGGGTCGTGCTTTCATCCCTCTATTGTCCAGCTTTGCCTGTGCCGTGCCGGGGATTATGGCTTCAAGAACGATTAGTGATCCACGTGACCGTCTGACCACAATTTTTGTAGCACCACTGATGACCTGTTCTGCACGTCTGCCAGTATATGCGTTGCTGATTGCAGCCTTCATTCCTGAGCAAACCGTGTGGGGCTTCATGAACCTGCAAGGTCTGGTGTTATTTGGTCTGTATATGGCCGGTATTCTAAGTGCACTGATTGTTTCCTTTATCCTGAAATTTTTCCATAAAGACAAGTCTCAGCACATGCTGTTGATGGAGCTGCCAAGTTACCGTTTCCCGGATGTTAAAAACGTCTGGATTGGTTTGCTTGATCGCGGCAGAATCTTCTTGAAGCGTGTCGGTGGCATCATCTTTGCGTTATCTATCCTGCTTTGGTTCTTGTGTACGTTCCCGCAACCGCCAGAAGGTGCAACTTTACCGGATATCGATTATTCCTTTGCCGGGATGCTCGGCCATGTGATGCAACCTATTTTTGCACCATTGGGCTTTAACTGGCAGATCTGTATTGCACTGATTCCGGCGATGGCAGCGCGTGAAGTTGTCGTGGCAGCATTGGGTACGGTTTATGCCTTGTCTGCAGTTGATGAAGATGCTATGTCTGAGGGTCTGGCGGCACTGATTAGTGGCGGCGGTGATTTGGGCTGGTCGATCGCGACCGGCTTGTCTCTACTGGTCTGGTTTATTTATGCACCACATTGTCTGGCGACCTTAGCCACTGTGAAGCGTGAAACCGGTTCATGGAAAACGGTCAGCTTTATGACCTTCTACCTGTTTGGTTTGGCATATTTCATGTCATTCCTGACTTATCAAATTGCATCACATTATTTGGGTTAAACTGGCTGAAGGGAAACCTTGGCTAGATCTGAATGATCATGTGAATGGGAGATTGAGATGATTGAAATTCTGATTGTAGCGGTACTGGTTGTCTGGAGTGCACTAGTGGTATTTAAAAAGGTATTTCCGAATACTTCACGCTCAGTCTTCCAGAAGTTGTCTGATGCCTGTGCAGTCAAGGGCTGGCATACGCTGGCGAAATGGTTAAAACCGGCTATGGCCAGTGGCTGTGGTGGTAACTGTGCCTGCCCGGCATCGGAACAAAGTTCGGATGCTAAGCCTAAAGCTCAGGCAGTGAAATGGAAGTAAATTTTCATTGGACCTCTTGCGAAAGTAG
>NZ_DCRI01000065.1:0-4704 GCF_002324975.1 Acinetobacter sp. UBA1496
GTAAATGTCAACAGACCCTACTAATGATCTCCTGAATTTGCTGTTTGGCATGCTGAACGAGGGCTTCCGGGACTTGATGTCTTTCTTGTATAGTAAGCATGCTTTAATCCTTAGCTCATGAGGTTATGGTTGACTTCGATTGAAGTAATGAGGGCTTCTAAGAGAAGTAAGATGTCGTCTTTTTGACGTGCATCTACAAAAAAGAGGGGAGTATAGAGATCCTGCTGAATCAGCCAGTCCTTATAAATCTGGGTAAAGTGAGAGCTTTCAAGATCACTGTGCGTAATCCCAATGGCAATATTATTGGTATATTCCTAGAATACTTCGATATAGCTTTCCAGTTCCTGGATTGGATCACTCACTGTATGATCAATGAGGATAATAGCACCTAGTGCGCCTTGACAGATGACAAGCCAGATAAAATCAAAGCGGCTTTGTCCTGGCGTCCCATATAGGCCAATTTTAGTTTCATCTTCTAATGTGATCTCATCATAATCAATTCCTACAGTGGTTTCCATTTTTGTATGGCTGCGGTCGTCAGTATTCAGTGCCTCAGTGAGTAACACTGGTATATATTAGATAAGGAACGTATCGCGGCTGTTTTACCTGCGCCCATGGAGCCCGCAAAAACGATTTTATATTGTTGTAAAATCATAAGTATTTACTTTATTAAAATCCAAATTTAAATCGTAGCTTTCCAAAAAAGCTTTTAATGAAACTTTGCTGTTCTGTTCTTTCAACTGGCGCAGTGGTGCGATAACGACTTTCCCAAGCATTAATTTTTTCAATATTTCCGGAAGCCATACTGGCTGCAATAAATTGTCGAAGTGTGAATAAAGAAATTGCATGTTGCTCAGCAATTTTTGAAATCTTAGCGCCTTAAATAAAGCAGGCAGATATCTGAAAAATACGTTTTTTATGTAGCGGATGAGCTGACTTTGGCCAGTAATGAATTTTGTAGTGACCATCTTCAGGTGCGATCTGAGCAAAATTAGGCGAGTCCCAGAAAAAATTCCATAACCAGTCCTGCAGAATCTGCGTTTCTCTACGTGTCACTTTTAATACGTCGCTAGTAAGCGAAGTCGTATTAAAATGAAAAGTCTGTACCTGTTTCAGCCCGGTCTTTGTTTAACCAAACCAAGCAAGTTTTTTGCTGAGTCAATGATGGCAATAGTGCCATGCTGATCATAGAGATGTAATTTGCCTTTTTCAGGATGCAGCATCTCTTTAAAAAAGTTGATGGTATAGGGAGGGTCAGAAGATTGCTGGGAGTGAACTAGCGTTGAAAATATAGGTTCTTTTATTTCTGGTTTAATTTCTGAATTAAGAACATTTTGCTCAAACCAGTGCTTGAGAATTTGTGTGTTTTGCAGGGGTAAAGCGAGCGTGTTAT
The DNA here is from genome assembly GCF_002324975.1 of Acinetobacter sp. UBA1496. NCBI lineage: Bacteria > Pseudomonadati > Pseudomonadota > Gammaproteobacteria > Moraxellales > Moraxellaceae > Acinetobacter > Acinetobacter sp. UBA1496. The sequence continues at coordinate 1,394 of NZ_DCRI01000065.1, forward strand.
TTATAATCTGGTTCGAATATTGAGCATTTTTAGAGATGCATAAATAAGGACATTTTTGGTTTTTGAGAACACGTTGAATACCCTCTGTTTCAAGAAAGTATTCATACACCAACAGGCAATCGAGATGAGGATCGGAAGCAGTGTTCCATTGCAGGATAAAATGGTCAGGAGTGATGTGTTGTAAAGTCTTTTTTAGTTCATCAGCATCGTGAATACTTAAACCTGCTATTCCAATATGAATATAATGCCTATGCATTTTAAGTCTCGATTAAACTTTATATTTTATTGGGTGAAGCGCATAAGAATCCCCTTTATCGCATGAAATAAAGGGGAAAACTGTGTATTAGCTGAAGTCTAAACCTTATTCAAAAGATTTAAGCTCATGACGAGCCATAGCCCGGTTTGCTTTAGAGCGATCCAGTACAAGATACAGGAATACATTATTATTCTTTTCGAGTGGGCGAATGAGATGATATTGCTTGCCCAGCGTAATCAGAATATCTTCAATCGAGTCATTCAGGTTTAATGAATTCGCTACACGGCGTTTTGCGCGAACCACTTCTGTATTGCCGGCTGCTGCAAGTTTACGATCGATATTGCCACCATTGAGTTGCTAAAGCCAAGACCGCTTTCACCATCAGTTAATGCTGCAGCAACGAAACCATCAATGTCTGTAAGTGTATCTAAGGTTACCTTAGCCACAATTATTTCCCTGTTATAAAAATAGTTGATGCGTTAGTTGTATTTGATGAAGTTCGAATATTATCTTTTTCATTCAAATTCATTATAAAAATGGGCAAGTAAATTACAATTGAAATAAAAACCATATAAAATTTAATGGTTTACTTTAGATTTTAATTTTTAACTTCTACTTTGTAATTATGTGATGCGTTTATCTTTTTATTTAAGGATATGTGAAACAATTTTGTGATTATTTTTTGATTTATAATCTCAGCTTAATCTAAAAGATGTAATAAAATATTTTGAATGAATTATGGGGCTAGTTAGGTAAAAATTTCAGTTAAGAAAATTGATTCACTTCATTCCCTGATAAATCTAAAGAATAAAAAAAGCCAATATCTCATTGGCTTTTAGTAAAACTGAATTTTTTGAGGTTGAAATATTTATGCAAATACGCGTAATACTGCATCAATCAGTACCCAAAGAATCGCAAGCGCAACCACTGGCTCAACGATTTTTGCCCAGGTTGGTGTTTCTACAACAGCAACTTCTTCAACATCATGATGCTGGCTATTTTGATGAACCATTTGGCTAAACTCCTTCATTGATGCTTCTAATGATAGCTCTTCTTCATGAATTGGTTTAGAGCCTTTGAGTTCTGTTAGGTTATTTGTTGTCCAAACCCAATCATCTGCCTGGCCAGACAAATGTTCAATTTGTCCTTTCAACAGCTCTTGGATACTGGTCTGATTATGATTGCCAGTATCATGTAACTGCTTTAATTCAGTCAGCTGAAAATGGAAAATTTCAGACGTGAGCTGTTCCAGCTCGGGTTTTGGTAAAGTTGACTGGTTTTCCACTCGGGTAGTCAGGTGACGGGCGATTTCTAGGATATAAAGTTCATCTGGATGCTTGATTTCATTATAAATTTTTTGCGGGTTATTGCGCCATTCGCTAATCAGTTTGCCTAAAGTGAGAGCATTGATTTCTGAAATATATTTACGTCTTTCTTCTTTTGTATAGCTTTGTAGAAGCTCAGGCTTTTGAGTTTCTATCTGTTCAACAAAATATTGTACTAAATCAAAAGCCATTCACTTACTCCATTATTTTTAATCTAATAACCTTAGGGTTGGTTTTTTCTTTGCGGGTTCAGGCTGTTCTTCAGTGCTTGATTTTAAAGCATCTTCATCATTTTGTGTATGCTCATATTCATTTGGATCAAAGAATAATCCTTGACCATTCTCACGTGCATAGATCCCGAGGACTGCTGCCATCGGTACATAGATATCACGTGATACACCACCAAAACGTGCTGAGAAGGTGATGGCTTCATTATCCATATTCAGCGCATGAACTGCATGCGGCACAATATTCAGGACAATCTGGCTATCTTTAATAAACTGTTCAGGTACCATGGTATTTGGACGTGTAGCATCGACCAGCAGATAAGGCGTCATATTGTTGTCGCAAATCCACTCATAGATTGCACGTGCCATATAGGGACGGGTAGGACTTAAGTTGAATTCTTGTTCAGACATGATGTTTCTCTACAGATTTGATTTGCTCTTGGTAGCGGTTTTTTTCCTGCAAGGTCATGGATTTTGCAAATGCAGGACGGCTAAAAACTCGTTGGCAATATAAATAAAATGGACGACATTGTTGTCGAGGTAATTCTACTCCCATGCTTTTGAGTCGAATGAAAATGGGAGCCAGCATACAATCTAAGATGCTGAATTGTTCCGACATAAAATAAGGAAAATGCTGGAACAGGGGCGTTAATGAAATCAGGATATCATGCAACTGTTTTTGAGCCTTCACTTTGGCTGCAGCGTCCAGACTATCCGGATGGCATAGCATGATATCTGCCAGTTTGAGCCAGTCATTTTCAAAACGCCAGATATATTGCCGCTGTTCCGCACGAGGCATGGGGGCATCTGCATAGAGCTTATTCTGGCGGTAACGATCATCAATATATTCGGAAATGATGCTGGTATTGAACAATTTTAAATCATTTTCAATCAGCATGGGTAGCTGGTTATAAGGATTGAGGCTGGCCAGATCTTCATCATCGCTATCGACCAGAATCAGGTTATATTTAATCTGCTTTTCGGCAAGTACGTAGCGAATCCAATGGGAACGAAAGTCATCGGCATGGCTATATAAGGTGAGTCCTTGAAGTGGCGCGCTTTCGACTGACATAAATCCTGATTAAGTTCTAATGAATAGACTAGGATACTAAAAATCAACCTAAAAAGCACGAAGCATAAAAAGCCAATTGGACTAAGGCAGGGTAGAGTAGAGAAAAAAATGAAAGGAGCAGAACAACATGATCATGAATTTTGGCTTAATCATTCTGTTTATTATCATCGGTGTTGCGAATTATTATCTGACCAAATCCTTCTGGTGTCATGAAGGGGTATGGGGTAAGGATGTGCATGAACAATAAATATAGAATCCAACTAAGTGGTCAATTTCAAGCCATAAAAAACCCTGGAATAAACCAGGGTTTTTTGTCCGATTCGGTAAACGAATTAACGTTTAGAGAATTGAGGACGTTTACGAGCTTTACGTAAACCAAGTTTCTTACGTTCAACTTCACGAGCATCACGAGTAACGAAACCAGCTTGACG
>NZ_DCRI01000064.1:0-19878 GCF_002324975.1 Acinetobacter sp. UBA1496
TTTCGCAAGAGGTCTAATAATAAAAAAGAAAATTTTCATGTTGCAATGGCTGTGTCTGGGCTGGATTTTAGGTCTGGCCTGTATGGGAAAAAATTTCCTCAATATTCATTTAAATCCAATAACAGTCATATTTCTCACAGTACTTTGCTATCTGTGTGGTTTTAAATGTAATGCGATTCTGAAAAAGCCCTTACATAAAGGATTGCTGGTAGGCACCTGCATTCTAATCGGGATATTTTTGGGACATGGTTATGCCAATCAACAGCTCAGCCAACGGCTATTAAATGTTGAGCATGAAGTACAGCAAAAAGACATTATCGTTTATGTTAAACGCTTGAATAAACTCGGTGATCAATCTATACAGCAGCCTTTGGAAGTATTAAACCTCGATGGACGCACCGTGACCTGGATGGGTTTTCTATCTGTAAATCCTCTCAATACTTCACAACTATCAGCGAATCATGAAAATTTAAATACGCTTGAACTGGGTCAGTATTACCGGCTGCAAGGTCAGGTACGTCCTAATCACAGTTATGCAACGCCCGGTGCTTTTGATGCTGAAAAATGGGCACTGCAACAGAATGTGATGGCCGGTTTCCGGATCAAGCAGATAGAGCAACTTGATTCAGCTACTGTTTCTACACTGGGGCATAGTCAGTATATTCGAGAGCAAAGAGCTTTAACTCAGCAATTTCTACTTTGGGTAGAACAAAAACGGCTGCAATTAAGAGAGTTCATAGCAAAGCAACCTGTACAAAATAAAGGTCTGCTTCTGGCTTTGCTCACCGGAGATGAAAGCCTTTTAAATCCTGCAACTGAGCAGCAATTTCGACGTATGGGGATGAGTCACTTACTCGCGATTTCTGGCCCACATGTGCTGATCTTTGCCCTGATGGTCTGCTCCGTACTTCGATTATTCATTGCTCGAAGTATGCCTCAGCTTTATCTAAGATGGCCACGCCAGTATTTTCTGGCTTTGCCTTTTCTGTTTTGTGTGGTGCTGTACTGTGCCTTTGTGGGTTTTGAAATCCCGGCAATCCGCACTCTGCTGATCTGTATGATTGGCGTTCTTCTCATGCTGCTCCGACAAAATCTGCAGGCTTTAAAACTTCTGATTCTGAGCGCTGCCTTACTGTTATTCATTGATCCCTTTAGTATCTTGTCCGCGGCTTTCTGGCTGTCCTATGGGGCTTGTTTTGTATTGCTCAGAATTTATCAGACCATTCAACAGCGACCATCCGAGCAAAATCAGACAGCAATACAAAAACTGTATTTTGCAGCTAAAGTGCTGGTGGAATCACAGTGGAAAATCTTTCTCGCTTTATTTCCTTTAATGATGCTGTTTTTTAAGCAGATTGCTTGGATCACGCCGTTCAGCAATCTGGTCGCAATCCCTTGGATCGGTCTGCTGATTGTACCGGCCGATATTCTGGCAGCGATGATATTTTTTATCGCTGAACCGGTGTCAAGCATGCTTTTTCAGCTTAATGATCTGTTGCTGAATATCCTATTGGGCTTCTTAAATCTGCTGGATCACTGGTTTAAACCGCAGTTAATACCAGTTGCGATGAATCTCTGGATGATTGGTCTATGCATCCTGTCTTTGCTGATTTTATGCTTACCACGTGGAGTATTACCAAAATCCTGGATAGCTGTCGCGGCGGTACCAATTTGTATTCCTCAATTCTATCATCCACCATTTCAGCTTTCAGTGCTGGACGTCGGTCAAGGACAGGCGATATTCCTTCGTCATGAAATCCATAACATGATGATCGATATGGGCGGTTATTATGATGAGGAAAAATTTAGTATTGGAAAGCAGGTAATCATGCCATTTCTGTCGGTACAGGGTGTTTCTCAACTGGATCAACTAATTTTAACGCATCTGGATCAGGACCATAGTGGTGCTTATCACAGCATTAAAGACCAGCTCAAGATTCAGAATATCTATGCCAATGAAGTGACCGACACTGCAACCGCTTCAAACTTTCAATTATGTTATCAGGGACAGCAGTGGCAATGGCAGAATGATCTGCAGATTAGGGTCATTGCACCAAAACTAGAACAATTAAATACCGCTAATTTCAATAAAAATGACCTGTCTTGTGTGGTCTATTTGCAGCTCAAAAATGCCTGGCCTTATCAAAGTTTTCTGCTAATGGGAGATGCAGGTTGGCAGACTGAATATCAGTTACTCAAAGACTATCCAGATTTAAAAGTGGATGTTTTGGTATTAGGCCATCATGGCAGTCAGCACAGTTCAGCTTATCAATTCTTGCAGCATTATCGTCCTAAACTGGCGATTGCGTCTGCAGGAAGATTTAACCGTTATGGTCATCCAAGTCAGTTGACTCAACAGCGTCTCAAAGAATTGGATATTCCTTTATTGACTACAGCCGAGCATGGTAGTTTGCATTTCTCTCAGCAAGGAACTCAAATCATTCTAGAAACTGAAAGAAGTCGCTGGAAATGGTTACAAAAACAAAATCTAACTGACTGATTCTACAGATAGTTTAACAGGAGCCGGATTAGAAGTTCTTAACTGGTTCACTTTGGACAAAGCTTGGTCATGATCAAGCTTATAAATATTTCCCAGATCTTCGTGAGCTCTAAAGCGTTTATAGCTCCAGTGGTAATGTTCAGGATGACGCTGAATTAGGTTTTCAATCGTGTTGATGATGATGCCTGTACCCTGATTAGCATCTCCCTGATAAATTTCTTCATCTATGGCTTCGATATGAATATCAAAGCCAGCATCCTCATTACGCAGGGCATAAAGGAACAGGGCACGAGCTTTAGTTTTCTGGATTAGCTTGGCGCTCAGATTACTGGTAGCTAGAGGAACACCAAAGTAAGGAATATATTCACCGCCAACGTTGGGTGTATGATCCGGCAGAATGACAGTAGTGCCACCTTGCTTCAATGCCTTGAAAATCTGTCGTACACCAGACTCATCTGTCGGCACCAGATTGGCCTGTTCGCGGCTACGAGCTGCACGTACAAACTGATCCGCTGCCTGATTTTTTACAGGCTTATACATGATGGTCATTGAAGTGAATTGTGCAATATAGGCATTCATGATTTCCCAAGTGCCAAAGTGCGGCACAATCAATACCAGACCTTTATTTTGTGCTAAGGCTTCATGTAGTAAATCTTCGCCTATAACTTTATGCACTCTCTCAATATTTTTCTGATTACTCGAACCCCAAATACTAAAAAATTCAAAATAAGACATCAGTTCATTGCGAATCGCAGCACGGGTAATCCGTTCTCTTTCCTGGTTCGACAGTTCAGACAAACTGATCTCAAGGTTCAGGCGAATTACATCAGAAGTTTTAGAAACCTTAAAAATATTAACGATTAAGGCAAGAATCCGCGCAATCCATCGGGAAACTGAAAGCGGTTGGCGGCTAATATATTTGAGTAAACCGTAAGCTGAATTCTTTGAGCTGCGTTCAGTCATTGAGTTGTAATATTGATAAAATAAAAAAGAATAGCATTTATTATAGGCGAAAACGGTTTCTTTAGACAGAATTACCCTTTTCGGTGTATATAATGGGTTCAATATAAATTAATTTATTGGATTATTTATGTCCGATTGGCCACCAAAACCTGAAAATCAAATACAAAATACGCAACAACCAGTTCAACCGACTGGCCCCGAATGGAAACTGCTGGAAAAAGCAGTTTTAGCTTCAGTAGAAGAGCAACGACGGGCACGTCGCTGGGGGATCTTCTTTAAATTTTTAACCTTTGCTTATCTGCTGGTTGTCATTCTTGCGCTGGGTAAAGGCTGTAGCATGAGTGCTTCTGATCCGAGTGCAGGCGCAGGTGCACACATTGCTGTGGTTGATATTATTGGTACGATTGCCGCAGACAAGCAAAGCGTAAACAGTAGCAATACCATCAAATCACTCAAAAAAGCCTTTGAAAACAAGCAGAGTAAGGCTGTTGTTCTAAATATTAATTCACCGGGTGGTTCACCAGTCCAGTCAGATGAAATCTGGCAGGAAATCCAGTATCTGAAAAAACAGTATCCTGAGAAAAAACTCTATGCCGTAATTGGTGATACCGGAGCTTCTGGTGCTTACTATATTGCATCTGCTGCAGATGAAATCATTGTCAATCCATCGAGTCTGGTCGGTTCAATTGGTGTGATCATGCCGAACTATGGTGTGAATAACCTGCTGCAAAAACTTGGAGTTGAAGACCGCACCATGACTTCAGGTGAAAATAAAGCTTTACTGTCAATGACACAGCCGGTTGATCCTGCGCAAAAAGCGCATGTACAAGGCGTACTGGATAATGTGCATGGTCACTTTATTAATGCTGTAAAGCAGGGGCGTGGAGCGAAATTAAAATCGACTGATCCTGCTATTTTCTCAGGTCTGTTCTGGACTGGTGAACAGGCGGTAAAATTGGGTATTGCAGACCGTATTGGCAGTTTAAATACTTTGAAGCGCGAACTAAAAACTGAAAAAGCACTTAACTACACCATTGAATATAGCCCATTTGAGTCAGTACTGGGTCGTATGGGCTCATCGATTGGTGAAGGAATTGCAACTTCAGTGTCACAGAAACTTCAGTCAGAAAATAAAACGACATTACAATGAAACCATTGATTCATTTTGCGCACGCCAATGGTGTGCCATCTAAAGTCTATCAAAAGCTGTTTGAAGGACTGCAAGATGATTACGATATTATCTATGTGCCGCCATTAGGGCCTGATAAGCGTTATCCGATTGATAATCACTGGAAAAGTCTGACTCAGCAGGTGATTGACAGTATTGTACGTCAGTCTCATGGACGTCCAGTGATTGGTTTGGGGCATTCATTAGGTTCAGTCCTGAGTTTTCAGGCCTCCTTACAGCGTCCGGAACTTTTTTCGCAAATGATTATGCTTGATCCACCGATGATCATGGGTAAAGAAGCCTTGGCGTTGCATATTGCAAAAACTTTCCGCTTAAAAGCACTGGACCAGATGTCACCTGCAGGTTTGTCGAAACGCCGTCGTGATCATTGGGAGTCTCGGGAACAGGCAGCTGAACTGTTACGTCCAAAAGGCTTTTATCAGGATTTTGATGCAGATTGCTTCCAGGCTTATATTGACTATGCCTTAAAGGATGATCCGGTTCGAGGTGGAGTTGAACTCACCATTCCTAAAATGGATGAAGTAAATATCTTTAGAACTAATCCATCGCTATGGTGGTTACCTCAGGCTAAACCAAAAGTACCAGTGCATCTGGTGGTTGCCAAGAAAGGTCCATTTTTGGCGCGCAGATTTCCGCAGCAAGTGCAAAAGAAATTTGGCATTCCATTTACAGTGGTAGATGGTGGGCATATGTTCCCATTGGAGCAGCCTGAGCAAGTCGCAAGTCTGGTCAAACAACTGATTCAGCAACAGTCTGCTTAAAGTTCATCTCATCTAAAGAAATAAAAAAACGCATCCGAGGATGCGTTTTTTTATATTTGGACTTTTAGAATTTGCAGAATTGAACGGGTTCCTGCATTTTTGCATTACGGTACAACACACCTTGTTCAGTATGCTGAATTGTCCCATTACAGATCCATTCTACCACTTGTGGGTAAATCAGATGTTCCAGTACATGTACACGCTGAGCTAAAGTGTGAGTCGTATCTTGATGCGATATTATTAACACACCCTGTGCTAAGGCTTGCCCAGCATCCAGTTCGGGAGTGACATAATGCACTGTACAACCATGCAGAACATCACCGGTATTCAGGACGCGCTGATGGGTATGCATGCCTTTGTAATATGGCAAAAGGGAAGGGTGAATATTCAGCATTTTCCCTTCCCAGGCTTTCACAAATTTTTCACTTAAAATTCGCATAAAGCCCGCAAGTACCACTAGATCAACATTCCAGTCCAGAAGCTGCTGATGCATGACATCATCAAAAGCTTCCCGGCTTGGATACTGCTTATGTTCAATGACTGCAGTCGGAATTCCTGCTTTATGAGCGCGCTCTAAAGCAAATGCTTCAGGCTTGTTGGAAAGCACCCCGACAATTTCTCCTGACAGATTGGCATCAATCAGGGCTTGCAGGTTCGATCCACTGCCTGAAACAAGTACAGCAATTTTAATCATGCGAAATTACGCGAAGATCACACGGATTTTTTCGTCAGTGCCTTCTACAGACTCGGCATTATCTGCAATGTGACCCATTGCCCATGCTTTCTCGCCCAAACCGTTGAGTAACTCTACAGTTTTGTCTGCTTCTGCTGCATCAACAACAAGAACCATACCTATGCCACAGTTAAAGGTACGATACATTTCGAACTGCTCTACACCGCCTTCACTTTGAAGAAGTTTGAACAGCTCAGGCCACTCCCAAGAAGATTCATTTACGACTGCTTGAGCACCGTTTGGTAATACGCGAGGCAGGTTGCCTGGTAAACCGCCACCAGTGATGTGTGCCATTGCATGTACATCAACCTGTTTTAGCAGTTCAAGAATCGATTTTACATAAATGCGTGTTGGCTCCATTGCAACATCAGCAAGTGGACGACCATCAACGATTTGATTCAGGTCAACATTTTTAACTTCAAGAATTTTACGAAGCAAAGAATAACCGTTTGAATGTGCACCCGAAGATGCAACACCAATGAGTACATCACCCGCTTTTACTTTAGAGCCATCAATAATTTTGCTTTGCTCAACTACACCGACACAGAAGCCTGCAAGATCGTAATCTTCACCTTCGTACATGCCTGGCATTTCAGCAGTTTCACCACCAACCAGTGCACAGCCAGCAAGTTCACAGCCAGCACCGATTCCTGTTACGACATTTGCAGCCACGTCCACATTTAGGTGACCAGTCGCATAATAGTCCAGGAAGAAGAGTGGTTCAGCACCACAAACGAGAAGGTCGTTCACACACATTGCAACCAGATCTTGACCAATGGTGTCATGACGGTTCAAATTCAGTGCCAGACGTAATTTTGTACCAACACCATCTGTGCCTGATACGAGAACAGGTTCTTCATAACCTTTAGGGATTTTACAAAGGGCGCCGAAACCGCCTAATCCGCCCATTACTTCAGGACGTTTAGTACGCTTAGCGACGGACTTGATTCGGTCGACTAACGCGTCTCCCGCTTCAATATCGACACCTGCATCTTTGTAGCTTAAACCAGTGTTTGGGGTAGAAGTTGAGTTGCTCATAATGAAGTCTCCGCATTCGCGCGGGGGATTATAACCTGAATATGCAAAACTCTTATGGTATTTATGCCCTAAAATGCTATCTTTATTAAAATATTTTACTTTTTATAACGATTAATAGAGAGAAGGCGAAACTTTATGGTAGATCGCACATTGCGTCGCGTGTTTATCCTAGCTGGGATAGCTTTGTTGTTGTGGATTCTATATTTACTAAAACCCGTTGTAATTCCATTTGTTGCAGCGTTTTTAATGGCTTATCTGTTCAGCCCGCTGGTAGATAAACTGCACGATATCGGTCTGCCACGTTGGCTCTCTATTAGTATCGTTTTTACTGGAATCGGGATCGTTATGATTCTGGCGATCTGGTATCTGGTCCCGCTGATCTGGCAGCAGCTGATTTATGCGCGTGACAATATACCTGCGGTCATTGGCTGGATTAATTCAACCTTTTTGCCGTGGCTGTCGAATACCTTCAATGTCGTTGAAATGGAAATTGATACCACACAGATTTCTGATGTGGTCATGGACTATGTGCAAACCAATTATAGTGCCGACAGCATTCAGGCCTTCCTGCTACGCCTTGCACAATCTGGAATTAACTTTCTGCAGATTGGCGGTACGATTGTCCTGATTCCAATTATTGCATTCTATTTCCTGCTGGATTGGGATCGTATGCTGGAAAGCTTACGTCGCCTGATTCCACGTCCTTATGAACAAAGTACATTAAGAATCGTCGGTGAATGTCACAGTGTACTTGGGGCCTTTGTGAAAGGACAATTTCTGGTAATGATTCTGCTGGGGATCGTTTATGCGATTGGTTTGCAATTGATTGGTCTTGAAGTTGGTCTGATTATTGGCATGGTGGCAGGTCTGGCCAGTATTATTCCTTATCTGGGATTTGCGGTCGGGATTATTGCAGCTGTCATTGCGACCTTTCTGCAATTCGGGATTGACTGGTGGCAACTGGTTCTGGTGGGTATCGTATTTATGGTCGGTCAGGCAGTAGAAGGCTATGTATTACAGCCATTCCTGCTCGGCGATAAAATAGGTTTATCTCCAGTTGCTGTGGTTTTTGCGGTATTGGCGGGCGCACAACTGGCTGGCTTCCTGGGAATGCTGATTGCTCTACCAGTTGCAGCGGTAATTGTGGTTCTGCTGAGACATGCACGTGAATATTATGAATGCACATCATTTTATGGCAATCAGGCAGTCGTTATGAATGATCCGGCTACAGGTTCCATAAGCGTAGAAACTTCAGACTTAGATGTTGATATTGAAATGAAAAAAGTCAGAAGCAAAACCACTGCAAGAGGGAGAGAAATCAAGTAAGATGGATGTACCTCTTCATAAAGACTCATAAGGCCATCAGAATCATATGCGTCAATTGCAGCTAGATATAGAACCTCAACTCGATGCCCGAATTAGTGATTTTTCGGGCCCGGGATGGGGTCATGTAATTGACGCAGTCCGACAGCTGCATGCAGGCCTAATCAGCCGCTTTTATGTGTATGGTGGAGCTGGAACAGGGAAAAGTCACTTACTCTCTGCCATTTGTGATTCTTATCTGGAAATCGGCAAAACCGCTATACAGGTGTCTTTGCTGGAACTTCTGGATGCACCCACTGAAGCGATTACTTCACTGGACCAGTTTGACTTGATCGCACTGGATGATATTGAAGCCATTAGTGGGGTTCCACACTGGCAACGCGCCGTTTTTCACTTGATTAATTATAATGATGAAGGCGGTGGTCAGTTGGTATTTTCTTCCCGTTTTGCGCCCATTGAATTAAAACTTGAATTGCCTGATTTGCAGTCCCGACTCACGCAGGCAGTCAGTGTTCGTGTCCCAAATGGCAGTCTTTATGCTGACCGATTTGCCTTGGTATCCTCGGTATTGGACCGACGTGGTATTCATCTTGACCCACAGATTTTTGATTATTTGCTGAATCACGGACCACATCAAACTTCCGTACTTTTGCAAACATTAGAACAGATTATTCAATTACTTAAAGGCGAAAAGCTGAAAGTCAGCAATGCTAACCTGCGGCAGATTTATGCATTAATTGATGAATATCGTTAAATTATAAAACATCTTGAGTAATTACTCAGTCTATGCGAAAGTAAGGCAAAATAATTCGCTGTTGCAAGGAAGATGCAACTTTAGAAGAAAAAGAAAGAAATAAAAAATTAAGGAGAAGGGTATGCTCAAGAAGAGCATAGGCATGGCTTTGCTATGTATGGCGGGGCAGGCATATAGTGCAGAAATTATTGTAACTACCACAGAAGACATTGAAAAAGATGACAAGGAATGTTCACTTCGAGAAGCTGTTGAATATGTGAATCGTGGCCTGGCTAAAGAAGGTTATATGGGCTGTGGTGGCGAAAATGCTATTGGCACCATTATCTTAAAAGAAAAAACGACCTATGTACTGAATAAGCATATCCCGATCAAGAAATCAGTAACGATTAAATCTATTGCAGAAGTAGATGGTGAATTTAGTAGTACCGATAAGGTAATGGGGTTATATAACGCTCATATTCAAATGAAAGGGACAGATAATCTCTTTCGTATTAGCAATGATGAAGAGTTGATTCAAGTCAATTTAAAAGAACTCGACCTTGAAGGTTGCGGTAAAAGCAGCTGTGCCGAACAAGGTGGCCTAATTCATAATAAAGGTAAATTGATAATTGATTACAGCCGCTTATACAAGGGGGCTGCGAGTCAAGGTGGTGCCATTTATAATGTGGGGAAATTTGGCCAGAATCTGATTGCTTTTGCCGAAATAAAAACCAGCCTGATTGAAAATAATCAGGCGCAACAGGGTGGCATACTCTATAGCCAGCTTCCATACTTTCTGGTCTATCAAAGCGTTTTAAAGAATAACCAGACGCTTAATAATAATACTAGCAATATTTATACAGCGGGCCAAGTCGATAATCCTGCCGATATTCAATCCATTAATGCTGAAGTCCTAAGCAGTACCCTGTTAAAAAATAAGGGAGCACTGATCAATGTGATTGATGGGGTGGGAATCAATAACCTGACAATAGTGGATAATACGGGTACAGCACTACGTATGAATGCCCCGAATGGTAAAGCCTATGTGGCGAATAGTATTATTTTAAGAAATGGTACGCAGGATTGTCAGATTGAAACTACGGATAAAAGTACGATTCACAATAATCTAGTGACAGCATCTTGTGGTACAGGTGATGCTGCGTATCCAAACCAGATCTGGACAGGTACTCGCTTGTTTGCAGAGGCTTCAGATCAAAGTGAAGGTGTCTGTCTAAATTTAAAACAAAATAATGATGCTATTCTATGTCCTTATAGCGTTCCTAAAGATCAGTTCTTGGGCTATCTACGTCCTCGTATCCTGTTGAATTATAATCAGGTCAGTGATTCACCGATTGTAAATAGAGGGACTAGCTACAATAGCAGCAATCCTTCAGTAAGCTGTGAGGCGGCAGACCAACGCGGTGTAGACCGTTTACTGGATAACTTATTTTGTGATCGTGGTGCGATTGAAATTACAGTTCCAACATCTACCAGTCTGGTTGGACAGGATCTTCTAAAAGGAGAGACTGCAAAGTTTTCAATTGAATCTGCTTTAGGAGATAGTGATTTAATCCCTAAAGAACAATGCAATAATATTATTGGAGAGAATCCAAAGGGTGAGCCTTGGCAAGATGGCTGCTTACAGGTTATCCAAACCAAAACTGTTTCCAAGGGCAAAACAGTCATTGATATTGATGGGAATGTGGTTTATACCCCAGATTCACAATGGCATGGTGCTGACATTTTTGAAATTCAGGTAGTTACTTCATCTACACGATTTAATAAGTCTAAACCGTATCTGGTTTTAAGTACCCAGATTGTACAGGAACCCAAAAATGAAATGAAAGACAAGTCTGTGAAAACCTCTGGTGGGGCATGGGGAATCGCTGGCTTAATGGGCTTGATAGGGTTGATCGGCCTACGTCGCAGATTAAAAGATTAAGGAAAAATCATGAAAAATTATAAAAAAGGACTGCTTGCAGCCATGATTTTATCTGCCATGAGTTTAATGGCAGCCGAAGATAAAACCATATATGTCACTACATTTGCTGACGAGGATGGGGAAAATACCAGTGCGTGTTCCCTGCGTGAAGCTATTAAGACGGCCAAGCTGGATAAATCCTATGGAGGGTGTAATGTTGGCCGTACATTGCGTAATGACGGTTCCGCTCCAGATGTCATCCAACTCGAAGCTGGGGAATACAAACTCAATAGTGAAATTATTGTTGAATCCCATGTCAATATTTTGGGAAAATCACCCTTCAATTATACTCAAAGAAGTCCTATTACCTTTTTATATCCAATACGTGAGGCTTTAACAACCACCATTTCAGGCCAAGGGAAAACCCGCTTATTTAATACGGTCGCTAGCCAAGCCAGCATGGTGGTAAATGGTATCATCCTGAAAGATGGTTATGCTGCAAAAACTAGTCTGGATAAAGGTAATGGTGGAACATTTTATGTCGCCGGTCCTCTAAGCCTCGTGAATAGTGAAATTGTAAATTCACGAGCGGCTGCAGAAGGGGGAGCAATTTATGCAGTGGCAATGAATAATGAAAAAATTATCAGGATTCAGGATTCCTTAATTCATCAGAATAAAGCAGCTACATATGGCAGTGTTTTGGCCATGGATTGTGTGGGGAATTTGGGCAGTACAGAGACCAAGCTAGAAATTAGTGCAAGCAGCATTGTCAAAAATGGTTCTACTGATACGGCCAGTATTCTGGACTTTTGTGGTTATGCCAAAGCTGATATTAGTAACTCTACAATTGCAAAAAATACGACCAGTGCCACAGGTCATATTTTCCGAATGGCCAATGAAATCAGCCGTCCATTAAGTTCTTTCTTCACTTTTAGTGCCATTAATAACACGATTGTCGAAAATACTGCTCGCTCTACCATCTTTTATGACAATACTGGTAATTCGAGTCTGGCTTATAACGTGTTGGCCTTTAACCAGGGCTTGTCTTGTGAATATGCCTTGAATGGTGGAAACCCAAGTAAAGAACAGGATGTAGATTTATTTACTGCTTATAATGCGATCCATACAAGTGGTTCCTCGCGCTGTGTGTTACCTGAATTGGCAGAAAATAGTGTTTCAACGAATATTGATGTATCCAGTAATCAGATCACTGATCTGTTAACTGCTTATATCGAACCTTCTGTAAATAACCGTTATTTAGGGATGTATTATCCTATTGATCGACAATCGAATACAGATCTGGTCAATATTGGTACAGAAAGTTGTGAAGAAATTGATCAGCGTGGAATTGAGCGGTTAACTAAGGCAACATTGTTATTTAATCCGGATGCAAAAAATTCTTGTGAAATTGGGTCGATCGAAATCCGGAACTTAACTGCAGCAGATATTTCTGGTCTAAAAAATAGTTCTTTAACAGAGTTGCTGGATTATTATCAGGATAATATTGATGATATTAATTCTATTCTGGCAGATAAGAATACAAAAACTGAAGAAATACAGGGCTTAAAGGAAGAGCTAAAAGAATATGAGGATCTTTTAAAATATACCAAGCAATACCAGAAATATCGTGCCATATACGTTAATCCATTTAGTTTGGTCATGCCTCAAGAAACTTTAAATAATACTCAAGTACAAGCTAAAGCATTAAATTCACAAAATTATGAAATTACAGTGCAATCTTTAGGTGTAGGGTCTTTATCTGGATCAGGCAGTTCATTAATTGTTCAAGGTGCGCCTAATGACCCAAATTTAAAATGTGAATGGAAGCCTGATTTAAACCGTATCATGATGTATCGTACTGATGGCAAAGTAACCAGTCTCTCGGATACGGAGTATTGCCGTTATACAATTAAAGACAAGCAGACAGGTGCCAGCAGTACAGGTATTTTGCAGGGCGCATTTGTAAATATTAAACCGATTGTAAAAAATGACGAATATAGAATTAGCGCAGAAAACAATCTGACCGTAACTGTGAATCCCTTAGAGAATGACAGCGATGACGGTGATGGTCCACGGATGAATGGCAAGGCTGCTTTCTATCGTGATAAAGATGGTCGTGAGATTCCAATTCGTATTGTCAAGCTTCCTGCTGGAGTAAACCTTTCTGCAGAGCGAGAAGGACCATGCCCAGGGAATTTTGCAGGAGAAACCTGTTATGGTGGAAAATTAACCTTTAGTGTGAAAAATACTTTTAGTCAGTCAGATTATGATATGCAGTATCATGTTTTTGATGCGGATGAGTTGATGTCAGATACAGCTAGAATTAACTTAAAAAATACGGCTAAAAATACCAATACATCATCAAGTGGTGGTGGTTCATTTGGAATTTGGGGATTGTTCGGATTATTAGGTCTGGCAGGATATCGCCGAGTTAGAAAATAATTGCAGTATGAAAAAAAGCCTCCAGATGGAGGCTTTTTTAATTAATTAACTAAAATCAATGAGTTTTAGGTTGAGTGAGTTGCTGGTATTTCTGGATGTATTCTTCACGGATCGCCAGTCGTTCTTCTGGCGTTGCTTTTTGCATCCGCGCACCTAACTCCTTACGTTCCTGACTGCTCATCATTTGCCAGGTTTCACGCATACGCTGCTTTTCAGCTTCAGGAAGCTGAGTGAACCAGTCCATGCGTTGTTGTAAATTAATACGTTGCTGTTCAGGTATTTCTTTTAAGGACTGATAACGTTTGATTAATGCCAGTTGTTCGGAGTCAGAAAGGGTATCCCAGGTTTCATTGACCTGCGTATTGGCATCTTTGGAAAAAATCCAAAAACGTTCAAATCCCGCAAAGCTGGTTTGCAGGAAGCTGAATGCACAAAATGCAATTGCTAATCTTTTAGCTGCCATGTGGAACTTTGTCCTCACCTAAAACCATTAACATTTCCAGATCTTCAAGCATCTGTGGGGAGAGTTTGGGGGTAGATACTGCCTGAGTCTGAGGTTCGTTATGGCTGACAATATTCGGTAGCACTACCACGCCAGCAATCGCAGCAGCCAGAGCAAAGCCAGACATTTTTAGAAATGCAAAGCGTGAATGTTGTGCGTCCTGAATATGCTCCAGCACATGATTCATCACCACCGGTTTATCTTTGTGGTGCTGTGCCAGTCCATCAAGTTTGGAAGTTACTTGCTTTAAGAAATCATCTTGCTTCATTCGGATGATCCTCCCAGATATGGATTTAAGTGTGCTAGAGAGGCACGTAGACCTTGAATAGCACGGTGATAATGGGTTTTCACACTGCCTTCTGTACAGTTCATAATTTGCGCTGTAGTTTGAGTATCAAAGCCTTCCCAGGCTCTGAGCATAAATGCTTGCTGCTGACGCACAGGTAATTTGGCAATCGCCTCCTGAATTTCTTCAGCAGTTACTGCCTGATCCAGAAATTCTAAAGGTGAGGGCGTAGATTCATCTACCAGATTGTCAAATTCAACTTCGTCATCATCGAGGCTGACTTTTTTGAAAAAGGAAAATGGCTGGTTGCGACGTGCTTCTTTACGACGCCAATCCTGTAATTTGTTATTCAGAATCGTATAGAACAGGGGATACCACTCTTCAGTGCTTTTCTCTGCATAAGATTTATGCAAAGAAATAAAAGCTTCCTGAACCAGATCCATTGCGATTCCATGTTGTCCTTGAGTCGCACTTTCCATCATCACCAAAGCACGCCCAGTCACGTCCTGCATGAAATTTTTCAGGCGAGACTCAGCCGTACTCTTTAGAATACTCGCATCTTGTGACTGCAACGGTTTCGGTGCTAAATCCATAGAGATGGAAAATCCTGTCATTGGATACCCACCATTATTCCCAAGTTCATGTGCATATAACGTTGGGAATAACGATTTGGTTGACAATAAAACTTATTATTTTTGTAGTGTAATCTATTTTATAAATACACTGACTGGAATTAAAACAATGTAACCTAAATACCGTATTAGATACGTTGACGTACCATCTCAAAGAAACAGATAGAGCCTGCAATCGCAACATTCAGGGATTCCTGTCCACCTGGCTGTGGAATAGTCACCGCTTCGGCATGTTGCAGGGCATAGTCAGATACACCTTGACCTTCATTGCCCAGAATCCAGACGCAGGCTTTACGCAAGTCCTTGCTATACAGGCTGCTAGAACGATGTGAGCTGGTGACATATACCGGAATCTTGAATTGCGGTAAAAGGTCTTCTAGTGCAATATTTTCAAAAGTTTGCAAAGAAAAATGTGCGCCCATACCTGCACGTAATACCCGTGGTGACCAAAGAGATGCTGAACCCTTGGTACAAATGACCTGATCAATACCGGCAGCCGCTGCTGAACGTAGCAGGGTACCGACATTGCCGGGATCCTGCACATTTTCAAGGATCAGGGTGTCAGCCGTAAAATCAAGTGCCTGGCTTGAGCTTGGAATATCCACAATCGCCATACAGGCAATTGAAGTGCCTAAGGTACTCAGGTCTTTATAAAGCGATTCACCAATGACAAAGACCACACCAGTATATTTGTTTAAAATAATGTCGAAATCAGGATGCTCTAAAGCATGTTCAGTCGCGAAGATCGAATTGATTTTCTTGTTTTCATGTAACCATGCAAGACACAGGTGCGTGCCTTCAAGCACAGTCTGTCCTTGTTTTTTTCGATAAGAATTCTGTTCAATTAAACCGCGTAAGTGTTTGATTTTAGGATTGTCTTTGGATTCAAGGAAGATGGTTGGCATAAGAAGAAAGTCCACGGCAGTCAATCAAGGATCAACTGCCGTTTAAAAATTAGTGGTGGTAGCTGGTCACAAGCTCAACTTCATTTTTTGAGCCAATGATGACAGGAACACGTTGATGCAGATTTGTAGGTTCGATTTCAAGAATGCGGACACGACCAGTCGTTGATGCACCGCCAGCCTGTTCCATTAGCATACTCATTGGATTGGCTTCATACATTAAACGTAAACGACCTGCTTTAGTTGGGTCTTTTAAGTCGTATGGGTACATGAAGATCCCGCTACGGCACAGAATACGGTGAATATCGCCGACCATACAAGCAACCCAGCGCATATTGAAATCTTTGGCGCGAGGACCTGTTTTACCTGCCAGCAATTCATCGATATAACGCTGTACAGGCGCTTCCCAGTGACGCTGATTCGATGCATTGATTGCATATTCTTTAGTATCAGCAGCCACCTGAATCGCTTCAGAAGTCAGCAGAAACTCTTGAATTTCAGGATCGAAAGTGAAGAATACCACACCAGCACCCACAGTAAGTGCCATCATGGTTGATGGGCCATACAGGACATAACCAGCAGCAACCTGATTGACACCAGCCTGCATGAAGTCTTCTGCCTGGGTTACACTATTTTTTGCAGGAAGAATCGAAAAAATGGTACCCACACACATGTTGATATCAATATTACTTGAGCCATCAAGTGGATCGAACAATACTAGATATTGACCATTTTCCTGAGCTGAAGTGAATTCATCCAGTTCTTCAGAAGCTAAACCGCCTACATGTGGATGTACTTTTAATGCATCAATCAGATAATCATTGGAAATCACATCCAGTTTCTTTTGCTCTTCGCCTTGAACATTTTCATGCTGAGCACTACCTAATACACCCGCTAGAGCACCTTTTTGCAGGAGTTGGTCAATACGCTTGCAGGTATTTCCAACTGTTTCAATTACTTGAGCAAGTTCAGGTGTGAGGTTCCCGCTTTGTTGTTGTAGAAATTGGGATAAGGTGCGGTATGACATAAGGGAAAAACTCCAAGACTTATAATCGGGGGAAAAAGATCAAAACGATATACGGCTATATTTTAGATGAGAACGTTCGAAAAGGACAATTAAACTGAATTATTTGTTGTGATTTTGCCCTTGCAACTCCTGTGGAAAGTGCTATGTTGAATCAAAGGAAAAAATGATCATAGGAGCACAGAGATGACAACATTAAAGTTTGATGCGACTCCAACGCCGAGCGAAGCGATTAATCTCGATGAAATTTCTGAAGACAAGATGAAAGAAGCGTGGAAGGATTACGAAGCAAAACCTGAATATAAAAAATTCAATAAACATGACATGATTGAATCCATGCAAACTGCCGAAGAAGTTGAAGGCAAAGAGTAATTTTATTCTTGGATCTTCCAAATATCTTCCTAATAAAAAAGCACTCAATTGAGTGCTTTTTTATTAATGATGCATTATTTAAATGATCACTTATTTTAGTAGTGGTGGAACAGCTTCGTAGTTGATTTCTACACGGCGGTTTTCTTTCCATGCACTTTCATCATGACCAGGATTAACTGGCATTTCTTTACCATAGCTCACTGCTTCAAGTTGGCCTGCATTTACACCAGAAGTGATCAAGAAACTTTCTACTGCTTTGGCACGACGCTCACCAAGTGCCATGTTGTATTCACGTGTACCGCGTTCATCTGTATGACCTGTTAAAGCTACACGAGAGTTTGCATTTGCCATCAGGAACTGCGCATGGGCTTGCAGCGTATTTAAATCTTCATTGCTGAGTTCAGTACTGTCATAGTCAAAATGCACCACGCGTTTTGCCAAGAATGCTTTATTTTCTGCAGTAACGCCTTTTGCAGAAGCACCTGCCATGTTTTGTGCATTCAGTGCTGCATCTTCACTCAGACCTTGAGTATTCACAGTTGTTGTACCGGTCGTATCTAAACCGCCCGTTTGAACTTCAGCGGCAGGCTTACGGCTCGCACAACCTGTCATGACAACAGCTGCTGCTAAAAGTGGCAAGGCAAATAATTTTACTTTGTTCATCTTCATCTCCATGAAGTTTGATTATGGGGTAAAGGGTTTATCAATATAAAAATCTTATTTTGGTGCCCAAGCAGGTTCGCGGACTTCACCTGTTTCACTTGGCAAATTCATGCGGAACCGGCCATCGAGAGACATAATGGATAACAATCCACGGTTACCTTCGCGAGTGGCATAGACCACCATCTGACCATTTGGCGAGAAGCTAGGTGATTCATCCAGGCTGGTTGGCGTCAGGATATTGGTCACACCTGAGCTAATATCTTGTACAGCCACTTTATAGTTACTGCCACTTGGACGATGAACCAATGCAAGTTTCTTACCATCTGCACTTAAGGTCGCGCGGGCATTAAATGCGCCACGGAAAGTCAGACGTTTAGTACTTTCATTATTGAAATCATAGCGGTAAATCTGCGGAGAACCACCACGATCTGAAGTAAAGATAAATGATTTTCCATCTGGTGCATAACGTGCTTCTGTATCAATTGCGCTATCGTTAGTCATGCGTTTTAACTGGCGTGTTTCCAGATTCATCTGATAGATTTCCGGGTTGCCGTGCATAGATGCAGTGAACAGCATGCTCTTGCCATCTGGAGAGAAGCTTGGCGCACCGTTTAAACCACGGAAGCTGGCCAGCTTTTCACGTTGACCAGTCGCCAGATCCTGTACATAGATGGCCGGACGTTTGGTCTCAAAAGACACATATGCAATTTTTTTCGCATCCGGTGTCCAGGCAGGTGACAGGATTGGATCGCGCGAAGTCAAAATGGTCTTTGGCTGTTCACCATCCGTATCGGCAATCTGCAAGGTATAACGCCGCTCAGGCGTTGCCGGATTACGTAAGACGTAAGCAATACGGCCAGTGAAATCTCCCGGAATACCGGTTAATGCCTGATAGATGGCATCACTGATCATATGGGCTGCCTGACGGGTACGTGATGCAGGAACAGTCAGCAACTCATTCAGTAAATATTGACGTTTTTCGACATCATACAATTGATACTGAATGCTATAAGAACCATCCGGATTGGTCTTGGATGAACCGGTCACTACATAAGGTACGCCTGCAGCTGCCCATGCTTCAGCATTTGGCGAATTCAGTTGTGCTGTAGCAGGTAAATTCTTCGAGGCACTGGCAAATTTTCCAGAACGATTCAGGTCATTTTCCACCACAGGATAAATACTCTGATCCTGGCTAAAAGGCACAATGGCAATTTTAGGAGCAGCTTCAGGAGCTTTGGTAATTTCCAGATGTAGTTGAGCCTGAGACTGGGTCGCAGTGACCGCACCCAAAGTGGTCATGATTGCAAGGCAGAGTAGGTGTTTGCGTGTCTTTTCCATCATTCGTTATTTACTCAAATCAACGGAGTTATTTATAAGTGATTGGGCTATATCATCGCATGGATTTATGCGAAATAGACCACGAATTTATCATCAAACTGTTATATCACTATGGAGAGTGATTATTATTTAATCTGTTTCAATTGAAGTTTAACTCAAAAAAACAGCCATAACACTTTTTCTTTATTATGGCTGTTTTTCATTAATGAGCTGTAAAGGTTGAAGTAAAACTTCGTGCTTCACGGCGTGCATCCAGATCTGAAGGCATTGGATAAGGTGCAGCAGCACGTACTGCCGCTTCTACACTGGCTTTCATATCTGGATCACTGGCACTCACCACCACAGAAACCACAGAACCACTATCGCTCAAAGTGACCCGAGCAGTCGCTTTCTGGCCTGAGGAGCCCACAGGGGTATCCCAAGCACGTTTAATTTTATTTTCGAAATCACGTTTTGCAGTAGACGCAATCCGTTTTGATTCCGCTTTTTTCTGAGCAGCTTCTTCAGCGGCCTGTTTGGCTGCTGAAGCCTTGGCATCTGCCTCAGCTTTGGCTTT
>NZ_DCRI01000077.1:0-45420 GCF_002324975.1 Acinetobacter sp. UBA1496
GGGATTCAGCGGACGCTTACGCTGCCTTTTATATTTAGATTAGTTCTAATTGCTAAACACACCTAGACGATTAACGAATCAAACCTTGTGGCTGTAAAATAATAATCAGCGCACCTAGAATGACCACCACTCCACCCAGCAGATCCCAACGTGAAAGGCTGACCTGATCCACGAATCTCAGCCACATCAACGCTGAGAAAATATAAATTCCCCCATAGGCGGCATAAACACGCCCAGAAGCGGCTGGATGCAAAGTCAAAAGCCAGACGAACGCAGCTAAGGCTAATGCCGCCGGAACCCACAACCACTGACTCTTAGCCTGATTTAAAATCAGGTAAGGAAAATAACAGCCCAAAATTTCCATCAATGCCGTTAATAAAAACAGAAAAAACGTAGTTAAAAGCTTGCTAATCTGAATATCCATATATTTCTCTAAATCAGAAACTCTTTAAACCAAGAGTACATAAATTAAGGGTAAATAAAACAACAAAACCCGTGCGAACACGGGTCTGATGATGATCTATTCAATGATTAAGCTGGTTCAGCAGTCTGGTCTTCGAAGACTTCAAGTTTCAGACCGACAGACCTACCATTTTCTTTCTTCACAGAAACTGAAACGTTACCACCATTTTCGGCCAGTTCACCAAACAGGATCATTTCAGCCAATGGTTTTTTCAGATGTTCCTGAATCAGACGTTGCATTGGTCGAGCACCCATCAAGCGATCATAGCCATTTTCAGCCATCCACTCACGTGCGCTTTGATCCACCTCCAGCACCACTTTCTTCTCATCCAGTTGTGCTTGAAGTTCAGTCAGGAATTTATCCACGACATTTTCAATAATGGTATTCGGCAACGCCTTGAACTGAATCACGCCATCTAGACGGTTACGGAATTCTGGCGAGAACGCTTTCTTCATTGCTTCCTGGTTGTCATTACTGTTGTCCTGTTCCATGAAACCAATGCTGACACGAGAAATACTTTCCGCACCAATATTAGTCGTTAGAACCAGCACCACATTACGGAAATCGGACTTACGACCATTATTATCCGTTAATGAACCATGATCCATGATTTGTAATAGCAAGTTAAATACATCTGGATGGGCTTTTTCAATCTCATCCAGCAGCAATACACAGTGCGGATTTTTGTGAATTGCATCGGTCAACAAACCACCTTGGTCAAAACCAACATAGCCAGGAGGCGCACCGATCAGACGAGAGACTGCGTGACGTTCCATATATTCAGACATATCGAAACGTACCAGCTCTACACCCAAAATTTTCGCCAATTGCTTGGTAACTTCAGTTTTACCCACACCGGTAGGACCAGCGAAGACAAAACTACCGACTGGCTTATCTGGAGATTTCAAACCTGCACGAGACAGTTTGATCGCAGAAGCCAAAGCTTCAATTGCTTCATCCTGGCCGAAGACCACACGTTTCAGATCACGCTCAAGGTTCTCCAGTACAGACTTATCATCTTTAGAGACGGTTTTCGGTGGAATACGGGCAATCTTGGACACAATGTCTTCGATGTTTTCAACCGTAATCAGGCTGTCATCTTGCTCAGCTTTCAAACGTCGTTGTGCGCCGGCTTCATCAATCACGTCAATCGCTTTATCTGGCAAGAATCGGTCATTAATAAATTTCGCTGACAGCTCAACCGCAGAAACCAGTGCCTGATCGTCATACTGTACATGATGGAAATCTTCAAATTTAGATTTCAGGCCACGCAAGATATCAATCGTTTCTGTAATCGAAGGTTCATTCACATCTATTTTTTGGAACCGACGTGACAAGGCATGATCTTTTTCAAAGACCTGACGATATTCCTGGAATGTGGTTGAACCGATGCAACGTAAAGATCCGTTCGCTAATGCTGGTTTGATCAGGTTCGATGCATCCATAGTGCTGCCCATGCTTGAACCTGCACCGATGATCATATGAATTTCATCAATGAACAGCACTGCATCCGGTTTTTTCTTCAAGGCATTTAATAGTTGTTTTAAACGCTTTTCGAAATCACCACGGTATTTAGTTCCCGCCACCAGCGCACCGATATCTAGGCTATAGATTTCAGCATTTTCTAGCGGTTTTGGTGCCTTACCATTTACGATCAACCAAGCCAGACCTTCAGCAATCGACGTTTTACCCACGCCTGGATCACCGACCAGCAATGGGTTATTTTTACGGCGACGGCATAAAATTTGCGCTGCCCGCTCAATTTCTTTTTCACGGCCAATCAATGGATCTGTCTTGCCGCGTTGAGCTTCCAGATTCAAATTGGTCGTATACAGCTCTAGCGGACCAGAATTATTGGAAGAAGCCGATTCACCATCCAGCTCTTCAATTTCTTCTTCAGACTGTACTTCGTCTTTACGCGTACCATGAGAAAGGTACTGAGTTAAAGTCAGACGGTTAATCTGATGACGTTTAAGCAGATAAACCGCAAAAGAATCACGCTCAGAATACATCGCAACCAGAATATCGGCGCCTTCTACAGTACGATCACCGCCACTGGATTGAACATGGAAAATTGCACGTTGCAAAATCCGGTCAAAACTTTCTGTAGGATGAGGTGCCTGATCACTATTTTCACCGAGTTTAGGGGTATGTTGTTCTACATACTCTTCTAATTCTTTACGCAAAACGATAATATCTGCACCACATGCTTTTAAGGCATTCACGGCAGAATCATTGTCGAGTAAAGCTAATAATAAATGTTCTACGGTCAGGAACTCATGTCTCTTTTGACGAGCCATGCTGACAGCCAAACGTAGTGATACTTCTAATTGACGACTGAGCATGCAACCCCCTTAATCTTTCGGCTCAATCTGGCAAAGTAAAGGATGACCTTGAGATCGAGCGTAATTATTGACTTGGTTCGCTTTGGTTTCCGCAATGTCTCGAGGATAGACCCCAGCTACACCTTTTCCTTCATAATGTACAGTTAGCATTACTTGTGTAGCTTGGTCAAGATTCATTGCAAAGTATTGTTGTAAAATTTCAATTACAAACTCCATTGGAGTGTAGTCGTCATTCAATAACACCACTGCATACATCGGTGGACGCTTCAGTTCAGGAGGTGCAGTCTGGACTGCAAGGTCAGCGTCATCATCGTGAAAAGGCTCGTCTGTTAAACGCGGGCTAATATGCCAATCAACCATGCCGGACTCGTAAAAAGAATTTTTGATCTCACTTAAACATTTTGGACGTTTATTGCTTGGCATACGATTTCTATTTCACACTTAATTTGCATTTGCTTCAGTTTTTGGAATCTCTGACAGGACTGTTGACTGGCTTTCAACAGCTTTCCCTTGATCCCAGCTAAAACGGCGAATTACAGGCTTAGCACCTGAGAGACGCACTTCAATAAATTCTGGTTTAAAGCCTTTAGGCATGGTCCAGCGACCAGTCAAACGTTCGTAATTGTCGAAATTAAAGTTTTTATCTTCAAGCGGCACGACCAGAATTTCAGTGCCCTTAATCAAGCGCAGTTCCACTGTACCAGAGGCGCGATTTTTGCCCGGACTGACCTGAACCAGATCAATCTGGTATTCAAAGGCATTATCAGGTAAAGCTTTGATCCCCAGATGTTGAACTGTTAATGCTAAACCACCGCGTTGACGCAAAATCTCGCGGTAGATCGTACCAACGCTTTCAGCCTGCTCCTGGGCATCACGCGCCTTATTTGCTGCAAGATAAAGATCATTGGCATTACTAACGGCCAGATCACGTTCTTGTACCGCTGTATTCAGAGATTTATTCAGTGTTTCCAAACTGGTTTTCTGTTTTTGTACTACTTCAACCAGTTGTTCCGCATCCGCCTCAAAACCCACCGCAGTCAAACCTTGCCGATGCCCGACCGTATAGCCCAGCAAGCCACTACCCAGAATCAACACAGCAGCACCGATTACCAAAGGTGTATTGCCTTTCATCAATGGTTTCTTTGTAGAGGGTTCCTGGATCGTCATGTTTGACTCATTATTCGGCATTTTGATCTCTGTATACTTTGTTCAAGACACACATTTAAATCCAAATCTAAATGTGTGTGAAGTTCTAATACGTTTTTTATGGTAATAAACCAATATTATTCAAGCCTGCATTTTCTGCAAAGCCAAACATCAGATTCATGTTTTGTACTGCCTGACCAGCTGCACCTTTGACCAGATTGTCCTGGGCCACCAGAATCACCAGTTTGGTTGGTTGTGGCTTATACAGTGCGATACGCAACTGGTTAGCACCACGCACCGAACGGGTTTCTGGCGAACTGCCTGCTGGCATCACATCAACAAACTGTTCATTGGCATAGAATTGCTCGTACAGTGACTGCAAGTCAGCTTCCTGGCCTGCTTCAGTCAAGTCGATATAAATCGTTGATAACATGCCACGAATCATCGGCACCAGATGCGGCACAAACAGGATATGGTCAAATACGCCTTTTTGACCTGAAATGTTTTCCAATGCTTCTACGATTTCAGGATGGTGACGATGGCCTGCAACGCCATAAGCCTTAAAATTATCAGCATTTTCAGAATAGATCATGCCCAGGCTTGCTTTACGACCTGCACCTGATACGCCTGATTTCGCATCGATAATAATGCTTTCTGGTTTTACCAAGGCTTCGTTTGATTTCAATACGGGTGCCAGACCAAGCTGAACTGTCGTTGGATAACAGCCCGGATTACCAATCACACTCGCCTGTTTGATCTGTTCACGATTAAGTTCAGACAGACCATAAACAGAATCTTTTAATACTTCTGGGCAAGCATGTTCCATGCCATACCATTTTGCGAATTGTTCCAGATTTTGCAAACGGAAATCCGCTGCAAGGTCAATTACCTTGGTATTAGCTGCAATAAGTTCTTCAGCATGTTTCATGGCAACGCCATGTGGTGTCGCGAAAAATACCACATCACATGATTTTAAAAGATCAAGGCTAAGGTCAGAAAATTGAAGATCCGTATGTCCACGCAGACTCGGGAACATATCGTCAACACGACGGCCTGCTTCAGTACGTGATGTCAGTGCTTTAACTTCTACATTCGGATGTCGCAGTAATAGACGTAAAAGTTCAACGCCTGTATAACCTGTACCACCCACAATACCCACTGAAATCACGATGATTACCTCAAACTAGATGTTTCCTTTATGGGCTGTAGTATGACAGGAACTTGAGGTTTTCTAAACTGTTTCACTAGGGATTGATGGTTTTTTATTTACGCTTCTATTTTGAGTGTTTTTAAAAACTTTAAGAGAATTATATCTTTTGCTTAGGCTATTTAGAAGTAAGTAAATACTATCTTCGTTCCTCTAAAGATATTCTTAAGCTGCCCACCAATATGGCATGACAGTATTTTTCAGAATTTTGCGGTGAGTTAAATAGTTTGGATCATGCTTTGCCACTTCCGCCCAGAAACGAGGACTATGGTCAAAATGCCGGGTATGGGCTAATTCATGCACACATAAATAACGCACGATATTTTCAGGAAACAGAATGATGCCACTATTTAGCATGATGTCATGTTTGGCAGAACAACTGCCCCATCGTGTTTTCGGTTGGCGAACATTACAAATGTTAAATGATAATCCTGTTTCTTGGCTTACTTTGTCCAGATAAACAGGCAACTGTTCTTTAGCATAAGAAATGGCAAAGGCTTTTAAATAGGTTTCAGGATGACGGTCACTGATCGATAGCTGTAATAATTTAGCATCAAAAACAAAGTTCTGCTTTTGACTTTGATACACGATCTGGATTGGCTGAGCCTGATCGAAAAGCTGCAATTCTGCTGGTAAAGATCTATCAATACTTTGATTTTTTTCCTGCTGCAATTTCCATGTTTTCAGTAGCCAGCTTTCAGCTTGATCAATAAAATTCTGAATCTGTTTTTTGCTACAAAATACAGGTGCGGTTAAACGGATTTGATCACCTTCTACACGCAGTCTGAGACGTGTTGAGCGAACATTTCGAGTAATTTGAATTTCAGGTAGGTCGTTTAGGGTCATTTTTTATATTTAATCGTTATTTAAATCCTCCTCCTTGCGCAGCAGTGCTGCTCACCTTTTCAAAGGAGGGAGAAAGCCCCTCTTTTTTAAAGAGGGGTTTGGGGAGATTAGCTCTTCAATGAGTTAAAATTAAACCGCAGTACGTTCTTCAATGCCGTTATTGGTCGCAACAATCGCTATATCCGCCTTGTTGATCGCAAAAATACCGTTACATACGACGCCTGGAATGTCATTAATGGTTTTTTCCAGCTCAAGCGCATTCAGAATATTCAGGTTATGCACATCCAAAATAACATTTCCATTATCAGTCACTACACCTTCACGGTAAGCAGGATCACCACCTAATGCCACCAACTTACGTGCGACTGCTGAACGTGCCATTGGAATCACTTCAACAGGTAGTGGGAAATCACGACCCAACTGCTCTACCCATTTCGAATCATCCACGATACATACGAATTTTTTCGCAATCGACGCCACGATTTTTTCACGTGTAAGCGCAGCACCACCACCTTTGATCATGTGCATATGACGGTCAATTTCATCCGCACCATCGACATAAGCATCCAGACCGCCCACGCTATTCATATCGACAACTTCAATGCCTAATTTTTTAAGGCGTTGTGCAGTGGCTTCAGAACTTGCAACTGCTGCTTCCAATTGAAGTTCAGGCAAAAGTTCGATTAAGAAGTTAACAGTACTCCCAGTACCGACGCCTAAAATGCCCCCTTTTGGTAAGTGCTTTAACGCAGCTTTTGCTGCAGCTTGCTTTTTCTCATCTTGGGTTGCATATAGACTCATGACATCACTCAACTATTTTGGACTTTCGCAGTATTTTTAAACCGCAAAGCCGCGTGGTTTGTTACAATAAGTGCTTATTTTAAACTGTTAGATGGAAAATTAACATGCTGTCTCGTTTGGTTCGACAAATTTTACAAGCAACTGTTTACGATGTTGCAATCGAAACCCCACTCGAAGCAGCGCCACGAATTAGCGAGCGCTTAAATAATAACATTCGCTTTAAACGTGAAGATTTACAACCGGTTTTTTCATTCAAGCTACGCGGTGCCTATAACCGTATTAGTCAATTACCGAAATCACAACTCGAACGTGGCGTTATCACAGCTTCAGCAGGCAACCATGCCCAAGGCGTGGCGCTGTCAGGGAAAAAGCTGGGGATTCGCGCGATTATCGTAATGCCAAAAACCACCCCTGATATCAAGGTTCAGGCGGTAAAACGCTTAGGTGGCGAAGTCGTATTGCACGGTGATTCATTTGATGTTGCCAATAAATATGCGATTCAACGTGCCCAAGAAGATGGCATGACCTTTATTCCACCTTATGACGATGAACTGGTGATGGCCGGTCAAGGCACCATTGCCAATGAAATTTTGCGTCAATGGCGTGATGTAGAATATGTCTTCGTTGCTGTTGGTGGTGGTGGTCTGATTGCCGGTGTTGCAGCGTACTTGGGAGATGTTGCTCCGCATGTCAAAGTTATTCCTGTGGAATATGATGAATCCGCGTGCTTAAAAGCGGCCTTAGAAGCCAATGAACGTGTGATTCTTCCATCTGTCGGTTTATTTGCCGATGGTACTGCAGTGGCACAAATTGGTGAAAAACCTTTTGAGGTCATCCGCCTGCAAAAATCAGATAACTCTGGTCCAATTGTTGAACCTGATGTGGTACTGGTCAATACTGATGAAGTCTGTGCAGCAATTAAAGATACCTATGACGAATGCCGTAGTATTGTAGAACCATCTGGTGCAATGGCGTTGGCTGGTATCAAAAAATATGTAGCGGAACACGGCATTGAAGGCAAGAATATCGTATCGATTGTTTGCGGTGCGAACATGAACTTCGACCGTCTGCGCTATATTGCCGAACGCACCGAGCTGGGCGAACGCAAAGAGGCCATCTTTGCCGTAACTATTCCAGAAGAAAAAGGCTCATTCCTGAAATTCTGTCGTGCCCTTCAAGGCCGTAATATCACCGAGTTTAATTACCGCTCTAGTGATGCTTCTGCAGCTCAGGTTTTTGTCGGCATCAGCCTAAAAAATGGCGAAAAAGAACGTCAGGAAATCTATGAAAACCTGAAATTCGACTATGACGTTGATGATCTGTCTGATGATGAAGTCGCAAAACTGCATATTCGTTACCTGATTGGCGGTCATGCCGATATTGAAAATGAACGCCTGTTCCGCGTGGAATTCCCGGAACGTCCAGGTGCGTTATTGACTTTCCTTGAACGTCTAGGCCCAACTCATAACATCACCCTGTTCCACTACCGCAACCACGGCGCAGCTGAAGGTCGCGTACTGGTCGGCTTGGAAGCGGAAGATGCAAAACAGAATCCAGATGGTTTGATTGAGACATTGGAAAGCATCACTTATCCATATGAAGAAATCACCAATAACCTGGGTTATCAGCGTTTCTTGAAATAATCAGTTTAATATAAACCGCCTTTCGAGGCGGTTTTTTTATATCCGGCTGAAAGAAAATGTATGAAGTATTTATGTAAGGCCAGATAGCTGAAAACTATAAAAATCTTTAAGATACTTACTTAGATACGAACTGATTTGAAATAAAAAGATTTAGGGAAATATGCATGGCATTATTTGCAGTCATTGGGCTGGGCAGCTTCGGTGCAACAGTAGCGACTCAACTGATCAGCCTGAAACATGATGTGATTGGAATCGATCTCGATAAAAAATATGTGGAAAATATTTCTGATCAGCTCACCCATGCGGTCATTGCCGATGCAACCGATGAGCATGTCCTGGATGAGCTGGATATCCAGCGCTGTGAAGCAGTCGTAGTCGCGATTGGTGAAGATATTGAAGCCAGCATTCTGTGTGTACTGCATCTAAAAAATATGGGTGTAAAGAAAATTTGGGCCAAAGCCAAATCCAAAGCCCACCATATGATTTTGACTCATCTGAACGTCGAAAAAATTATTCACCCTGAAGAAGATATGGGCGTCCGTGTGGCACAATCACTCAGCTACCCGATGGTTAGCCGTTATATGTCACTTGAAGATGATCACTATATTGTCAAAATCGAGATTCATGTCGATCATCATGACACTCCTTTACACAAGTTAATGAGTCAGGTTCCCGAAATCAAAGTTCTCTTGCATAAACGTGGCACTGAAATACAACATATCGTAGATCTTGGACTATTACTTAAGGAAGGTGACATTCTGGTGGTCGAAGGATTGCTGAACCCTCTACGCCGTTTGTCCAAGCATTTTAAGGTCATATGAAAAGCTCAAATTTAAACCAGAACAGGATTGTCAATCTCAGTCCACCGAGTCTGCTGGCCTTAGGTTTTCTCGGGCTGATTTTTATTGGTTCTTTATTACTGATGCTGCCCTTTGCCCATCAAACTGAAATCAGCTGGTTAGAAGCGATTTTTACAGCAACTTCTGCAGTGACGATTACCGGGCTATCTGTGGTCAATGTTGGTGAAGCTTATACACCTTTTGGGCAGGTCGTGATTATGTTCCTGCTGCAATGTGGTGGCCTCGGCTTTATGACCTTTGCCATACTCGCTTTCATGAGCCTGTCGCCTAAACTTGGCTTAAGACAGCAAGTGATGGCACAGGAATCTATTGGCCAGACCAGTTTAAAGAAAGTCAGTTTTACCATTAAAGCGGTATTCCTATATTCCCTGTTTTTTGAAGCGATTGGCACCCTGATTTTAACCTTGACGTGGCTAGAAGATTATCCTTTTGGTGAAGCACTGTTTTACGCAGCTTTCTATAGTGTTTCTGCGTTTAATAATGGCGGGTTTTCTCTTTTCCCCAATAGCTTAATGAGCTTTTCCGGCCAGTATTTCGTGACCTTCACGATCAGCATGCTCTATATCATTGGCGGGATCGGTTTTCTGGTTCTGATGGATGTAAAACAGAATAAAAGCTGGCGCAAGCTCAGTCCGAATAGCAAACTGATTCTGACTACCATTATGGGTCTTAACCTGAGTGCTTTTATTGTACTCTGGCTATTAGAAGCCTCTAATCCACAAACATTAGCGCTGATGAGCGTAGGTGATCAGGCGCTCAACGCCTGGTTTCATGCCACAGTTCCCCGCTCCTCGGGTTTTTATAGTCTGCCCATGGACCAGATGAGCGATGCCTCTAGTCTAGTCACCATTTTTTTAATGTTTATTGGTGGCGGCTCATTAAGTACGGCAGGCGGAATTAAAGTCGGCACCTTTATTATTGTGGTGATCAGCGTAATCAGTTTTCTACGCCGTGAAGATGAAATCCGCTTGTTCAACCATTCTATTTCTGAGAAAACTACTTTTAAAGCCTTAGCGGTTGTGTGTATTACTGCAGGTCTGGTCATGACCGGTTTTATGAGTTTACTTATTCTAGAACCCGATCATGATTTTTTAGATTTGCTGTTTGAGGCGGTTTCTGCTGCTTGTACGGTTGGATTAACGCGTGGTGTTACTGGAGAATTGCAGCCAGCGAGTTTAATCATTCTGATGCTAATGATGTATGCGGGTCGTCTAGGACCTTTGACCCTTGCTTATTTAATTGCAACACCGAAAAAGAGCCGTCTTAAACATCCGCCTTCAGAAATTCAGATTGGTTAAGATTTAAATGAATACGCATAAGCAAAAAACCACGCCTAAGCGTGGTTTTTTACATGAAACAGATTAGTACCAGTTCATTAATGACACACCCAGACCCACATAGGTCGCACGGTGATTGTAATCAATCAGACTTTCACCATAACCATCAAAGAGTTGGAATTGACCGCGTAGACGCCCACTGATCGGAAATGACCAGTCGAACTGGACTGCACCACGATTATCATCACCACCCTTAAGTGTATGACGTAACATTAAGGAGAAATCGTGGGCATTATGACGATAAAATGCAGTTAAATCCCCACGCCCGATATAGTTTTTAATCTCGGGATTATTGTCATCTGCACGATCTTCTTCAATACGATACCAAGGACGCAGCATCATGGCGAAGTTGTCTTTTTCAAAACCGAGATTCAGCATTACCCGGTTCCAGCTACGAGATAATGGATCGGAACGGCCATTTGATTGATGATTCAGGGTTAGTCCCAGCATACGCCAGTTCAAACCAAGCAGATCATAATTAGTACGGAAGATCAGGCTGGCTTCAGGCTCATAATTGGTTTCACGAAATGGTCGGGACTCTTCCGAGTTATACACCTGCCAACGTGAAGACTGGGTATAGCCCAGCCAGAGATCCCCATTATCACCCAGAATATTTTCAACCGCCTTGGTTTTTAAAGATAACTGGAATTTCCCCTCAATCGAGGTCAAATTCTGGTCTTCTTCAACGGTGTTATTTGGGTTTTCACTTTGCGGAAACTCGTTTTTCTTGGAAGTCCAGAATCCTGGCATCAGATAAATCGGCTGATAGGAACGGATATTCCAGGTACCCAGTTTACTTTCCGGCGACAGTTCCCAACGACTATCCAGCAAAGATAAAGCCGGAGTCAGCTTTGATCCTTCTGAAGCATAGATATTGGAAACGGTCTGTTCAATTTTCGCTTTGAGGTTATCGGGTTCGGGCGCAATTTCTATGGCTGCACGCCGTTCAGAAACAATCTCAGGCTTACTATCGGCCGGTATTTTAAATACCGCATCATAACAGGCCAAGCGTTCTGAATTGGTTTCAACCGCAGAGCAAGCCTCCGCCGTTGCCGGCATCGGACTACTCGCTACAGTTTTATCTTCCGCATTAACTTGCGTCCCAACTACACAGCCAAGCAAAACGCCCAGCTGCAAAGTTGAGCGCTTAATAGAATTAAGCGCCATCCTCTATCCTCATTGTTTTTATTTATTGAACTTGCTGAATTGTAAAGCCGAGTTGTTCTAAAGTTTCTCGTTTGGCAAATGGCGCAACCACCGCTTTTGAAGCTTGCTGTTCAACCAGATAAGTCTGTGCAACACGTTTCAAGTCATCTAAAGTGACATGCAACAAACGTTCCCGAAGCTGTTTACGGAATGCTGGCGTACGTTGATGCAGGTAGGCATAACAGGCAGTAATCGCTTCACCTGCTGGTGAGCCTGGTTTGTCCATACTGGCGATTAAACCTAAGATGGCTTCTTCCAGCTGATGCGGTTGTTGAGGTGCGTTCAGCAACCATTGGATACTTGCATCAAAGTCTTGGAAAGTCTCTGCCAAGCGTGGATCGCGGTAACTATAGAAGCGGAATGAACATGCATTGCCGTCATAGCTTGTGCCACCACCATAAGCACCGCCTTTTTCACGGATTGCGCTATGCAGATAACCATTACGCAAGTAGCCTGCCAATACCATCAAGGCAGCAGCATCAGGATGTGAAACTTCTACCGCAGGATAAGCTGCTGCACAGAACTGCACATTGGTCTGAATCAACCAGGCTTCATCATTGCTATGATTAACTTTTTCAACCTGAGTCAATTCTGCAGGTGCAGTATTCACTTCCAGCTTATCCCAGACATTTTGAATTTCTTCAATCAGACGCTCAGACTGCTGTTCTTCACACACCAACAGGAATTGTTTTGGTGCTTGCAGCAAGACTGCATGAATGCGTTTTAATTCATCAATCATGGCGTCATAAGCTGCTGGCTCTTTTTCAGCCTGATTGACCAAGTTAATCAGCCAGTTCAAAGCACCCAGACCGGTATTATGATAATCACGCAAGGCTAGAGCGCTATGCTGACGTGATGCCACTTGCATCGCATAGCTATGACCCGAACCGGAAATACGTGATTGCCAGCGAGTTTTACGCTGTTGTAATAACTCAATAATACGACCTTTTTCATCAAAGCGTAGCTGCTCAAAACCGATCTTTAACAGACGGATCGCATCTAGATGGCTGGCCAAAGATTTAGTCGTTAAAGTTAACCACGCACTGATCTTGTTTTTGTCATCCACTTTAGAACGCAATGAAGCGCCCATGCCCAGACCACCGCTGACTGCTGTTTGCAGTTGCTGGAATTGCAGGTAATCATATTCACCCGCACCAACTTCACCCATTAAAATAGACAACAGGTTGAAATACGGTGATTGCACCACTTTATCTGGAATTTTCACCAATACCTGTTGGTAATAAATCCCATTAGTACCTGCATGATAAAGATTCAACGGCGTATCTACGCGGTTACAGATAATCTCACGCAACTGGCCTTGAACAATCTGCAATTCCGCAGGCACATCTTCCAGACCAACTTTAGGTAACAGATTTAAATCGTCTGGGGTATCTTGGCGGATCTTTAATGCTTCAGTTTGGGCATTGATCTCTGCTTTTTGCTCTTCAGTTAAAGCTTTACCAATTTCAGCCAGACGTGCTTTTTCTTCTTCAGCTTCCTTGGTAGATTTGCTTGCATCTGGAACTAAAGTCAGTTGAACACGGTGCGGGTTATCTAAAAGATGATCTTTAATCAGATTTGATAACCACATTGGATCCTGTAGCTCTTCTTTTACTGAAGCAATTGCAGAATCTACATCCCAGACTTCTACCGGATCACGATGGTGAATTGCACTGCTTAAACCACTCAAGATCAGGCTTAGACCATACGGTGTACCATCGCCATTGATTTCACGCTGATGCAGCTCAATCTGATGCAGGATTGCATCCACTGCCTGTTGATCAACAGGTTTAGAGGCAACATCTTCCAGGACTTTGAAAACTCCGTTTTTGAATTCTTCAGCATGTTCAGGATTTGAACCTTGAACCGCACAGTAGAAAGTCATTTCAAAGTTGGAATCATCTACGCCCATGAATGGACCAGTTGACTGTGCATAACCACAGGTTTCCAAGTAATGACGTAGTGGAGATGCTGAATCTTCCAGCAAAATCCCTTCTACTAGACGCAAACCCAAACGTAGCTTGATATCACTCGCTTCCGGCAATAACCATGACAATACGTGATAAGTCTTGTCCTTCAGATCTTCGCCATCCACTGCATAGGTTTCTGTCACATTCAGAGGTGCAGTTAGACGGGTTTCTGGTGTTGAATAAAGTGTTTCACCTTTTTCAAATTTAGACAGCGCCAGATTTTCAAACTGTTCCTGTAACTCAGCAGCAGATTTATTACCAAAGGTCATAAATACAGCATTACTTGGGTGATAATGCGTTTTATAGAAGTTCACCAGCTCTTCATAAGTCAGATCTGGAATATCTTTAGGATCGCCGCCTGAGTTGTAGTGATAGGTAGTATCCGGGAATAGATGATGCGCCAAAGTATGATAAAGCTGATCTGAAGGTGAGCTCATTGCCCCTTTCATTTCATTAAATACCACGCCTTTGTACACTGGCTCGCCATTTTCCAGTTCAATACGGATGCCTTCCTGAGCAAAATCCAACGGATTCAGGTTCGCAGCGAAAGCCGCATCCATATAAACTTCTAATAAGTTCTGGAAGTCTTTATCGTTTTGAGTTGCGAATGGATAAGCCGTCCAGTCTGCCGCTGTAAAGGCATTCATAAAAGTATTAAGCGAACGGCGAATCATCAAGAAGAACGGATCACGTACCGGGAATTTTTCTGAACCGCACAGTGCAGTATGTTCCAGAATGTGCGCTTCACCTTTTGAATCCATTGGCTGAGTGCGAAACGCAACCAGAAAAACATTTTCATCATGATTGGTCGCCAGATGATAATGAGTGGCGCCAGTCACTTTATGCTTATATTCAGACACTAAAATGTCTAAAGCTTCAACATGTTGTTGACGTACCAACTGAAACGCAGGATGTACAGTTTGAGAAATGGTTTCAGTGACATCTACAGTCATGCGATCTCCTAATGCTTAAATTAAAAAATTATTATTCGCATTATAGCTGTAGTTGTTTGAATTATTCACGCAGAAAACCGAGGATTTTGATCGAATTAAGTAAACCTGATCATCTGATTTTTAAATGATCAGGTTTGGCAATGATCTCTAGATCATATACTTGAAATAGTTATAACTCGGGTGGTTTTCAACAAAGACGTAGTTCTGTTTCTGATAGAAACTGGCTGCCAGTTTGGTATCGGTCTGTAAACAAAGTGCTGAATAAAATGGGCGTGCCAACTGCTCCAGATAAGCCAGAAGCTGTTTACCTACACCATGTTGGCGATATTTTGGATGCACATAGAAACGACGTACCCGTCCAATCCGTTCTTCAATGCCGTTATCACCCCATTGCTGGTTTAATCCGCCACAGGCAATCAGTTTATTACCATCATAGGCACAGGCCAGAAATTCATTAGTTTGACTGAAACAGTTTTTTCCAGTGCGGTATTCTTCAATTAACTTATCAATCAGGTCATAACCTTCTTTACGCGCCAGTGTCGCTAAAGTGTCAATCTGATCAGGGAGTTGCTCGGCTGTTACAATCTTAATATCCATATACCCACACTGTTTTAGATGATTGTTCAAATGTCGCACCAGTATAACTGCTTGGTACTCTAATCTTATAAATAAAATCCAACCTTTAAATCAATGCCTGTACTCTCCACCGTTTAAAAATAAACCAATTCTTAGACCAAAGATTCAAGCTGAATAAGTTAGAGTATTTTTTAAAGTATTCTGAAAATGTTTCAGTGAACTACAGCAAACCCGAGCAATCGTGTAAACTTAGCACTTTCATTTTTAATGTGATATTTGAATATGTCTACTGTTGGCCTTTTTGCGATTGGCAATGCGCTGATTGACCAGGAATTTAAAGTTTCTGATGAGTTTTTAACTGCACATCACTTGCAAAAAGGCACCATGCAACTTGCGGATGGTGAAGCTCAGGCTACTCTGTATCAAAATTTAAAAGCAACTCAAACCTATAAAGGTCAGGCTTCAGGCGGTTCAGCAGCCAATACTACGGTTGCATTTGCAGCTTTAGGCGGCTCTGCATTCTATGCCTGCCGTGTCGGTGATGATGATCTGGGGCATATCTATCTGCATGGCTTAAATGAAGCTGGCATTAAAACCACAACCCAATCGATCAGCGAAGGTGTAACTGGCACCTGTATGGTTCTGGTCAGCCCAGATTCTGAACGTACCATGCATACCTATTTAGGTATTACTGCTGAACTCACAGATAAACAGATTGATTTCCAGCCATTAGCAACCGCTAAATGGCTCTATATCGAAGGCTATCTATCCACTTCAGAAACAGCGCGTCAGGCCGTAAAACAGGCGCGTGAAATTGCCAAAGCCAATGGGGTTAAAATCGCATTTACCCTTTCTGATCCTGCCATGGTGCAATATGCTCGTACCGGTCTGGATGAAATGATTGCAGATGGTGTAGATCTCTTATTCTGCAACCAGCAAGAAGCATTGATGTACACCCAAACAGATACCATCGAAGCAGCTTTGGCTAAACTCAAAGAATTAAGCCAATACGTTGTCATTACAATGTCAGCTGAGGGTGCGCTTATTTCCAATAATGGTGAAAGCTTTACTGTACCGGGCCGTGCTGTAACTGCAGTAGATGCCAATGGTGCTGGCGATGCTTTTGCGGGTGCTTTTTTATATGCACTTAACGCAGGTCTTGGCTTAAAAACAGCAGCAGAACTGGCAATTTTAGTGTCTAGCCAAGTGGTAGCGCAATTTGGTCCACGTCTGGCTGTTTCAGAATACGCAGCATTATTGAAA
Organism: Acinetobacter sp. UBA1496; assembly: GCF_002324975.1. Classification (NCBI taxonomy): domain Bacteria; kingdom Pseudomonadati; phylum Pseudomonadota; class Gammaproteobacteria; order Moraxellales; family Moraxellaceae; genus Acinetobacter; species Acinetobacter sp. UBA1496. Next base: position 16,617 of record NZ_DCRI01000077.1, read on the forward strand.
GATGTTCTTAAGGAATGTGCTTAATGTTTAAAATTTGCATGACTGACGATATTCCAGAGCGTGAAGCACGCTCTTTTGAACTTCCAAATGGGGATACAATTTTTATCACCCAGCGTGATGGTTCGTTTTATGCTTACCAGAATATTTGTCCACATTTACAGGTAGAACTGGAATTTCTGGAAAACCAGTTTCTGGACCGTGATCAGGAGTTTATTGAATGCTCTACTCATGGTGCGCTGTTCGTAGTAGAAAGCGGTGAATGTATTTCTGGACCTTGCCAAGGTCAATCACTTGAAAAAGTTGATATTACCGTGCATTCTGATGGCGGAATTTATCTTTCAGAATAATAGCTAAAACGGATTTTGCCATGCCTGAGTTTTTACTTGACTATAACCTGATGCCATTTCATCTCAGTTTATTGTTCATCATTCTGCTTGGTATGGCAAAAACAGTTGCCTTCTATTTTAAGCTTAAACCCAGTCAACTCCTGAAACGCATTTCCCCATATGACTTTCAGAATGTTGAATGGCTAAATGTTAAATTTTCCAAAACCCTGATTGTTTTTTTCTTCTTGATGAATTTTAGCTTTGCCGGCTATTTGCTTCAGTTTCTGATCTATTCAGAGGAATATCATTTCTTACCAGCCTATTACATCATTCTACCGGCATTGATCATTGCGATTTTCTTTACCGTATTTATGATTCATTGTCTGGATCAGGTCATTCCACCTAAATATAAAAAGAATGATGTAAACCTGTTAGGCCGTTTAGCCACAATTTCGAGCGGTAATGCCCGACCCGGGTTTTCTGCCCAAGCGCGAGTTCGGGATGAGTATGGTCAGTTGCACTATGTTCAGGTCGAACCTGAATTTGGCGAACTGGAATTTCAGTCTCAGATTATTTTAATCCGTCTTAGAAAATCGCATTATGTGGCCAAGAAGATCTGTAAATCCAACCGACTCTTTAGCTTGAATCTGGAAGAAGCTTAAAGAATTCAATAGAAAAAATCCCGGCTAAAAGTCGGGATTTTTTATTGGATAGATAGATTTATTTTTTAAACAAGCCTGAGACCATATTCAATACATTCTGAATATCATTATTGGCTTCCTGCTTGCTGGTTTGCTCACCTTGTGGTGTCAGTGAATCAATAATCTGCGGCAAGACCTGAGAAATGGCGCTATAGACATCCTGTTTAGGCACATGGGTCTGTTCTGCGACCTGTTCTACTTCCTGGTCATCAAACAGGTTTTGTACCTGCTGCGGATCAACATTGGCATTTTCACCCGGGCCAGTAGAGACCCAGTCATCGACCTGGCTATTTAAACCTTGTCCTTTGAGTTTGTCCAAGGCTCCTTGCAAACCGCCCTGTTTCTGAATCCAGGCCAAGACCAGAGGCAAGACAGCAATCAATAAAGTCTTTGTCGTTGAACTGCCACCCAGTCCAGAACTCGGTCGAGCGGAAGATTGGCTCCCACCTCCGAGCTGACTGAGTACAGAACCTAAAATTGCACCTAGACCATTTTGCTTGTTTTGCTGTTGTGAGTTTTGATGCTGCTGATTTGGATTCTGGTTTTGCTGACTGGCATTATTGATATGACCCAATACTGATCCAAGAATATCTGCCAATCCCCCTTGCTGGGATGAACGCTGCTGGGATTGCGACTGGTTATTTCCCAAGGCTTGCTTGGCCAGCATTTCCACAATACTACTAAGATTGGTCATAACTCATTCCTGTATACGGCTTCTCTACAGAATAGAGTCTTGGCTCCTATTTTCCATGCAGGATTTTGTTAATATTTGCAATACTGATATAAGACCTTATCAGCCCTCCAGTTTTACCAGCGATATTTATCCCAGTTTTCAGGGTTAGCCCAGAATTTAGAGTTAAACCAATCCGGCACATGTTTATAAGTCAAAATATTGAATTGCCAGAGTGCAAAATCTGCCCCATGAACCGTCTTGTCAATCAACTGGGTCAAACCTAGAGACCTGAGCAGTTTCTCGTCCTGCAAGCGACTCACCACCACCAGACGTTTTGCAAATAAATCACGCATTTTAACCAGAATTTGACTCTTCTGCTGCTCTGACAATGCTAAGGTTTCAGGAGTATCCAGCATCACTACTGCCAGGTCATAACGCTGTTGAAAAGGCAGATTTAAAACCTCAGATACGTTAAAATAGTGCCATTGAATAGATTGCTGAAATTGAGATTGGGTTAAATCCTGCCCGATACAAATAGCAGTATGAATTGGCTGTTCCTTAGCGAAATCGTCTAGCATTGAAGTGATGACATTCTGTTCAGCCATGACTGCATCCTTATGATTTAAGTGAGTAATTTTTTATGGAACTTCAGGGCATTTGCCATAAAATGCACGTCGGTCTTACAGAGCTTAGTGTAACTGATCAAAATACCCAGCGGGCAAATGTTGAATATAAATTAATATTAGATGGATCAGAAATTAACCTTCCATTCCAGTTAGGTCAGGAAATCGAGATTGAATGGACAGGAAATATCTATTGTGTTTCTTGCGGCAAAAAAACTTCTAAATCATTCTCACAAGGCCACTGTTTTAAATGTTTTAAAACTAAAGCTTCATGTGATATGTGTATCATGAAACCGGAAACCTGCCATTATCATTTAGGCACCTGCCGGGAAGATGAGTTTGCACAGAATGTCTGCTTCCAGCCACATATTGTTTATCTGGCCAATTCCAGTGCATTGAAAGTCGGAATTACCCGTATCAATCAAATGCCGACTCGTTGGCTGGATCAAGGTGCAACTCAAGCCCTTCCTATCATGAAAGTGGGTTCTCGCCGTCTTTCCGGTAAACTGGAAGTGATGTTTGGTACTCAGGTCGCAGATAAAACTGACTGGCGTAAATTACTCAAAGGCGAAGCGGAACCTTTAAATCTGATTGAGGTTCGCGATCAGCTGATTGAAGAATTTGCACCAAAAATCCAAACCATTCGTGAAGAGTTTAATCAGAATTTGCAGTTTAATGAGAATATTGAAGTACTGGACAAGGAATTACCGCGTGAGTTCATTTATCCGGTAGAGCAATATCCAGACAAAATCAAATCTCACAATCTGGACAAAACTCCAGTGATCCGAGGCAAATTACAAGGAATTAAAGGTCAATATCTGATTCTAAATACTGGCGTGATTAATATCCGAAAATATACAGGTTATGAGCTGATTTTTAGAGCGGAATAAAATAGCCGGATTTTAAAAGAAAGCTATATGCTCTCTTTTTTATTTTCGATATGATTTATTTCACTACTCAGAATAATAAAAAACCAGCCCTCAGGCTGGTTTTTTACAATCGAATCTTATTTGATTTTTGCGTGAGATTTTAAGTAACGCGTATAGTCATCAAATTCTTGTTGACCACGAAGCTGTTGATATAATTTCACCAGTTCACTACGTTGCTCTGCACTTAAAACATCGATCGGATTTTTCTTCACTTCAGAAACTGCCACAACAACCAATTCATTTGGCATATTTGCTGTCGTTACTGACCAGTGACCTGCTTTAGGCGCTGGTACGCTAAATGCTGCACGTTGTACATCACGCTTAAGCAGACCTTCTGCGCGTGTATAGATGCCTGCATCTTCAAATACCAGTTTACCTTTCGCAACTGATGCTGCAGGCTTGGTTTTAAACTCATTTAATGCAGTTTGCACTTCAGCTTTAGCCGCAGCAAATGCTTTATCTTGAATTAGTTTCGCTTTTACTGCTGGTTTAGCTTCTGCCAGTGTCTGCTCACCCGCTGCATGATAATTGCGAACTTTTACCCAAGCCACATCACCATTGGCTAACTGAATGCTTGACGATGCATTACGGTCGCCATTTTTCACGTCATCATTAAATAGTTTAACTTTGACAGCCGCATTACTTAGCAATGGATCACGTGTCGCAAGGGTCACACCATTTGCTTTCTGAACCTGAACACCCTTCACTTCCTGAGCAACAACATCCAGCGATTCCGCACTTACGACCATGTCATTCAGACTGTTTACCGTATCAGAGAATACATTAGATTTTTTTGCTGCCAATACTTCTTCAGATAAACGTGCTTTTTGAGATTCAAAAGATGGAACTGCCACATCAGGCAATTGGACTGAAATAATATGGTAGCCATAATCTGTTTTAACAGGCGCTGAAACTTGACCAGATTTTAAAGATGCAACAGTCTGATCAAAAGTAGTACCGAACACGCCTTTTTCATACACAGCAATAGCACCGCCTTTAGATTTAGATTCAGGATCTTCAGAGTATTGAGCTGCTGCTTGTGTAAAAGTGGTACCGGCTTTGATTTTAGCTGCAATTTCGCTTGCCAGTTTTTTGGCTTCAGCATCGCTACGACTATCAGCAGTCACCAGAATATGTTTAACCTCTGGTTTCACATTCTGCTTCTGGTCAGCCACAAATTTATTATAGGCTTCCTGCAATTCTGCATCAGTAACCGCTACATTGGCAGTATCAATATTGCTCGCCTTGATCACCACATAATCCACATCAACGCTAGTTGGTTGCTTGAACTGGGATTTGTGCTTTTCATAATATGCTGCAATATCAGCTTCTGATACTTTTACTGCTTTTTTATAGCTGTCCAGATTCACGCTAGCGATATGAATATGACGCTGTTCAGTTTGCAGATCTGCAATTTGCTGCATTTCTACCGGACTGACCAGTGGATAATCCATAAAAGTAGAAGACAGCATTTTCAGTGCATGGTCTTTACGTAAACTTTCTACTAAAGCATTGTTGGTCATGCCAATTGATTTCAGATAATTTTCATATAAAGCATTAGAAAATTTGCCATTCTCCTGAAAAGAAGGCTGCTGTGAAATCATTTGTGCGATCTGCTGGTCACTCAGGCTAATCCCCAGTTTTTCTGCCTGTTGCAAAAGCAAAGTACGCGCAACCAGGGTATCCATCGCTTTTTGATCGATGAAGCTTTGATTTAATAAGGTTTCATCACCATTGGCATAACTTAAGTATTGTTGTTTGAATGATTTTGTCAGTGACTCTAATTCTTGTTTAGAGATATCAGTTCCATTGACTGATTTTGCTGCATCAGAATTCCCGCCGCTAAAATATCCTTCAATACCTACAAGCGCTAAAGGGGTTAAAAACAGAACGAGCAAGACCTTGCCCAACCAACCCTTAATAACTTTACGAAAAGATTCCATAAGTATTCCAATATTTTATTTGCAGAGGATTTTAACCGAAAAAACCCATTGAATGAATGTGTTAATCAAAACAATTAAATCTATCAATAAAAAACGCGCCAAAGAAGGCGCGTTTTAGGATTGAAGCAGCTTAAGCAACAGCGTCTTTTAAGCCTTTACCTGCTTTGAAGCTAGGTACTTTGCTTGCTTTAATTTCAAGAGTAGCACCAGTTTGTGGATTACGGCCAGTACGTGCAGCACGCTCTTTAACGCCGAAAGTACCGAAACCAACTAGAGTTACTGTATCACCCGCTTTTAAAGCTTCAGTAACAGAAGCAATTGTAGCATCTAAAGCTTTACCTGCGTCAGCCTTAGATAATCCCCCTTTCTCTGCAATTGCATCAATTAATTCTGATTTATTCATGAAAACTACGTCCTCTTAATATCGTTTATTTAAGGTCCAAGAATTTGTTTAAACTACCATAACGCCTTTATAGCAATGCTTTAGGTATAAACGCAATACTTATAAACCTCTTTTTTTTCAAAATATATGCGAAAAAAACATTGAATTATGAAGAAAGTCATTTTGTGTGTATTTTTTCCGATAATTCTTTCTGTATTTTTTCTTGCTGCAAGGTCAATTCATCAACCTTGGCATGCAACTGAAGAATTAAACGCTCCAGATGTTGTACATCCTTCAGTGTTACTAATCCTATACGATTCAAGGAATGATGAACAGAGTTGTCGATCAGTTTTTCAACCTTATCTTTGGTATCTGTCACAGATTCGCGTGCTTTTTCGGAGACTTTTTCCACAGTTTGATCTGCAATATCGGCTGTTTTGGATTCCAGCTCTTCTCCGACCTTGACCAGCGAGTCAAACAGTTTATTGCCTTCTTCCTCTGCGCGGGAAAATGCTCCAAGGCCAGCTAACCAGATCTGCTTGGTATATTTTCGAAAGTCCAGCATCGAGCGTCGCTCTGAGGCAGCCTTTGACTTACTCTTCACTGGTTTCTTAATCAATTCCTGATCTGTATCTTGTGTCGTTTTTGTTTTATCCATGTACACGACTCCTGCTTATTTTCTATGCAAATATCATAAAATTATCTACAAAATCACCGCATAATAGCAAATTTAGGGCTTGATAGATTTGCTAAACTGTTCTACAAAGCACTTTATTTCAAGTCTAATTTGATTTAACCCTGAAATCTTTTACTCAGCAGGATGCTTTTTCATTTTAATTTTCAGGTAAGGATTGGTTGTATATATGAGTGGATCGCAACAAAGTCAAAATCAACCACATTTGTTGCTTACAATGACTTTGATCGTTTTAGAAACAATATTCACGTTCATTCTCAAACATGACCGTGTTGTTGCTCTTCAGGCGAAGAAGTTTGTAGATGAGAATATTACAATAAAAATCAATAGTTATATTCCATATTTTGATTTCTATGTTCAGTTTACCAAAGACGGGCTGTTATTTGACTATAAAGCACCAGGCAGAGTTATTGATCTGGATGTTCGCACCACTTTAATAGATCTGATTAAAATTTTTATCTTTGGCAATCGCAGAAGCATTCGTGCGATGCGTATTGACGGCAATCAGGTTTTAAAAGACGAGTTCCGTGATTTACTGACTTTATTTGCCTTACCTAAAGTATTGTCCGACTGGAAACACTGGTTATCTGAACCACCAGCAGATGAGACCGATATTGTTTCATCAAGAAAACGTATTGCGCCTTTATTAAAGAAAATTGAAGATCAACGTTCTAAAATTAATAGCCTGCAAGTTGAAGTTAAACAGTATCGCAACCGCATTAAACGTATGGAACGCCGTCAAAAGCAGATCAATATGGCCTTTAGTATAATCACATTACTTTTGATTGCATTATTAGTGTATAATTGGATCAACGCGTAATTCTTTCAATTTCAGAAAATGAAATACGCTCGCCATTCACAAAAATAACTTGACTAATTTAGTCGGGATTCATAAAATCTACACATCTAGTCTAACCATGTGTATCGAATCATGCGCCTAACCACTCGCGGTCGCTACGCAGTGACTGCTCTACTTGATTTAGCTTTGCAGCCATCTGAACAAACGATCACGCTTGCTGAAATTGCAGCACGTCAAACTATTTCTGTTGCCTATCTCGAGCAGTTATTTGCGAAACTAAAACGTCATGGTCTAGTTTCGAGTGTTCGCGGTGCCAATGGTGGATACCATTTAGCACGCAGCGCAGATGAAATTACTGTGTTAGCAATTATTGAAGCTGTAAACGAAACAGTTGATGCGACTCGCTGTGACCATAAAGGCAACTGCCAAAATGGCGCGATGTGCTTGACTCATGATTTATGGCAAGAACTCTCCCACCACATTGCCGATTATCTCGCAAAAATCACCCTTGCTGACCTTGTAGCCCGTGACAACGTACAAACCGTGTCATTACGCCAAAATTCAGCAAACATTGATTCAGCCCTTTTATCGGTTACAGGTATTTGACATGAAACGTCCGATTTATCTTGACTATGCAGCAACAACTCCGGTAGATCCTCAAGTTGCAGAACGTATGATGGAATGCTTAACTTTCGAAGGCACCTTCGGTAATGCAGCATCTCGTTCACATGCTTATGGCTGGCAAGCGGAAGAAAAAGTTGAATACGCCCGTGAACAAGTGGCGAATTTAGTAAAAGCTGATCCGCGTGAAATCGTATGGACTTCAGGTGCAACAGAATCTGACAACCTTGCATTGAAAGGTGTAGCTCAATTCTATGCATCTAAAGGCAAACACATCATTACTTCTAAAATTGAACATAAAGCAATTTTGGATACATGTCGTGAGCTAGAGTCTGAAGGTTTTGAGATTACTTATCTTGAGCCGCAACCAAAAACTGGCTTAATTACTCCAGAAATGGTTGAAGCAGCAATCCGTCCAGATACCATTCTTGTTTCCCTAATGATGGTAAACAACGAAATCGGTACGACAACTGATGTTGCTGCGATTGGTGAAATCACCCGTGCGAAAAAGATTTTCTTCCACGTTGATGCCGCACAGGCTGCGGGTAAAGTTGAAATCGATCTTTCTCAATTGAAAGTCGATTTGATGAGCTTCTCTGCACATAAAATTTATGGTCCTAAAGGTATTGGTGCCCTGTTCGTACGTCGTTCACCACGTGTACGTCTAAAAGCACAAATGCATGGTGGCGGTCATGAACGTGGTATGCGTTCAGGTACTCTTGCAACTCACCAGATCGTTGGTATGGGTGAAGCATTTGAACTTGCAGGCAAAAATTTACAATCTGAACAAACTCGTTTACGTGTACTTCGTGACAAGCTTTGGAATGGCTTACAAGGTCTTGAACAGGTATTCCTGAACGGCCACCCAACTCAAAACGTTGCAAACTACTTAAACGTAAGTTTCAACTTTGTTGAAGGTGAATCATTGATGATGGCACTGAAAGATGCAGCGGTATCTTCAGGTTCAGCATGTACATCTGCAACACTTGAACCATCTTATGTACTTCGTGCATTAGGTCTTTCTGATGAGCTTGCACACAGTTCGATCCGCTTCAGCTTCGGTAAGTACACCACTGAAGAAGATATCGATCACGTTTTAAATATCACTAAAGCTGCTGTTGAGAAATTACGTGAACTTTCTCCGCTTTGGGATATGTACAAAGAAGGTATCGACCTTTCTACAGTTGAATGGGCTGAGCACTAATTTTTGACTTTGAGATAGTTATATTTATACCGCTATCTCATTGATAAAAAAATTTTAATCCCCACATTTATATTAAGGCTGACCCCGAGTTTTGGAGAAGCAACATGGCTTATAGCGAAAAAGTAATTGATCATTACGAAAACCCACGTAACGTTGGTGTTTTAGACAAAAATGCAGAAAACGTTGGTACTGGTATGGTCGGTGCACCTGCTTGTGGTGACGTAATGCGTTTACAGATCCAGGTTAATGATGAAGGCGTGATTGAAGAAGCACGTTTTAAAACTTATGGTTGCGGTTCTGCAATTGCATCAAGTTCATTAGTGACTGAATGGTTAAAAGGTAAAACCCTAGACCAAGCACAAGCGATCAAAAACATTGATATCGCAAATGAATTGGCTCTTCCACCAGTAAAAGTGCACTGCTCTGTATTGGCTGAAGATGCAATTAAAGCGGCTGTTGAAGACTACCGTAACAAGAAGTCTAAAGCTTAATCATTCGTTTTTTGAAGAAAGATTCACGGAGTTTTCATGATCCACTTAACTGAAAATGCAGCAACTCATATCAGCAATTACCTCAAAAGTCGCGGTAAGGGTGAAGGCATTCGTGTTGGTGTGAAAACTTCAGGCTGTTCTGGTCTTGCTTATGTTCTTGAGTTTGTTGACGAAGTCGATACTCATGACCAGGTCTTTGAACAGTTTGGTGTTAAAGTTTTCGTAGACCCAAAAAGTCTGGTTTATCTCGAAGGTCTAGAAATGGACTACGTGAAAAACGGCTTGAACGAAGGCTTCGAATTTAATAACCCAAATAAAAAAGGCGAATGTGGTTGTGGTGAGTCATTCACTGTCTGATTGCAACAATAATTCTCTTTTTTCAGCATTAAAACAGTGTGAAATACACTGTTTTAATTGCATTTAGGTAGTTATTTTAATTGTCATCAAGCTTAATCATTTTTGCATATTAATCGCGGACTCTATCTCCCATGAATCATTTTGAGTTGTTCAATCTTCCTGTAGCACTCGATATTGATTTAGCCACTTTAAAAGCAGAATTTTTAAAGTTGCAGCAACAATATCACCCCGATAAAGCTGAAGATAAAGATCAGGCTTTGATTAAATCAAGCGAGATCAACCAGGCATTCAAGGCTTTGTCAGCGGTTGATAGCCGTGCAGCTTATTTACTGTCTTTAAAAAAACAGGACTATCATCTGGATCAGTCTATTAGCGATTTTGAATTTCTTCAGGATGCGCTGGAAATTCGCGAACAATTAGATGAAGCCTCATCTGCTGAAGATCTTTCTTCTCTTAAAGTTGAAGTTCAGCAATGGATTGATGGTCTGGTTCGTGAGTTCAAAATCGACTATGAAGATGAAGACTGGGGTGAAGCTCGCGATACCGTGCGTAAACTGCGTTTCTTTGTTAAAGTCATGGCGGACATCGACAAAGCGGAAGACCGTTTCTTGGATGATGACAGCTTTGATCTTGATGATGAATTTTAATTTTTCTATTTAATTTTAACGTGCAAAGGATGTAACACTATGGCTCTCTTGCAGATTGCAGAACCAGGTCAATCAAGTGCACCACATGAACACCGCATTGCGATTGGTATCGATTTAGGCACCACCCACTCTTTGGTTGCCACGGTTCTTTCAGGTCAAGCCAAAGTACTCAAAGATGAACAAGGTCGTGTGTTACTTCCTTCTATCGTTCATTATGCAGCACAAAGCACTGAATATGGCGATGATGCCAAACCTTTTATTACCACCGATCCTAAAAATACGATTGTATCCGTAAAACGTTTTATGGGTCGCTCCCAAGCAGATATTAAATTCCAGCATCCTTATGCCTTGGTGGGCGAAGCGAATGAAATGCCAGCATTTGAAACTGCACAAGGTCGTAAAACGCCAGTTGAAATTTCTGCGGAAATTTTAAAGCAGCTCAAAGAACGTGCTGAAGCCAGCTTAAAAAATGAGATTAACGGTGCCGTGATTACGGTTCCTGCATACTTTGATGAAGCACAACGTCAGGCAACACGTGATGCTGCGCAACTGGCTGGTTTAAATGTTTTGCGTTTATTGAATGAACCAACGGCTGCTGCGGTAGCTTATGGACTGGATCAAGAAACCAACTTGATCACAGATCGCAACTATGTGATTTATGACTTGGGTGGCGGTACCTTTGACGTTTCAATTCTGCGTTTCTCTCAAGGCGTATTCGAAGTATTGGCGACTGGCGGCCATACTGCTCTGGGTGGTGATGATCTGGATCGTCTGATTCTGAAATGGGCTAAAAAACAGCTTAATATCGAAACCCTAGATGATGCTGAATATGCGCATTTCATTACTGCTGCGCGTAAAGCTAAAGAAGCATTATCTGATGCTGACTCAGTTGAATTAAAGCTGCTTGACCAAAGCCTGACTTTAGATTGTCCAACCTTTGAAGAAATCATCAAGGTTGCCTTGGATAAAACCATCAGCGTATGCAAGCGTGTCATACGTGATGCTAAGCTAGAACTTGATGATATTCAAAATGTAGTTCTTGTGGGTGGTTCTACCCGTTCATATGCTGTGCAAAAGGCAGTGCGTGATGTGTTTAACCAAGAACCACTTTGTACCATCAACCCGGATGAAGTGGTTGCGATTGGTGCTTCAATTACAGCAAATCAGCTCATTGGTAACAGCAAAGATGGATCATTATTATTAGATGTGACTCCACTTTCTCTTGGTCTGGAAACTATGGGTGGCCTGGTTGAACGTCTGATTTCACGTAATACCGCGATTCCAGTCGCACGTCGCCAGGAATTTACGACCTATCAGGATGGTCAAACCGCTATGCTGATTCACGTAGTTCAAGGTGAACGTGATCTGGTAGAACATTGTCGTAGCTTAGGCCGTTTTGTACTGCATGGTATTCCTCCAATGACTGCAGGTCAAGCACGCATTGAAGTGACTTTCCAAGTGGATGCAGATGGCTTGTTAACCGTTTCTGCCAAAGAAATGACTTCAGGTGTGACTGCACAAATCGATATCAAACCATCTTATGGTCTGTCGAGTGAAGATACTGAACGCCTATTGTTAGAAGGTTATCAGTTTGCTGAAGAAGATAAAAACCTTCGTCATCTGCAGGAAACCAAAGTTGAAGCACAACGTGAACTTGAAGCACTGGTTCAGGCACTGAAAGTAGATGCTCAATTGATGAATGAACAGCAATTGGCAGAACTGACTGCTGCGCAAGCACGACTTGAGTCCGAGCTACAAGGTACAGATATCAAAGCCATTGAATCTGCAGTAGAACAGCTTAAAATACATAGTGATGCATTTGCTGCTCTGCGCATGAATCAACATATTGATGCTGCCCTTAAAGGCACTAAACTCGACGATTGGTCAAACTCAAACTAATTTAAGGTAAAGACTATGCCACGTATTAAAGTTCTTCCACATGCGCAAATCTGCCCTGAAGGCGCTGAGTTTGAAGTTGAACAAGATGCCAATCTATGTGAAAGCATGCTGAAAAACGGAATCAAGATTGAACATGCGTGTGATATGTCATGTGCATGTACCACTTGCCACGTAATTGTCCGTCGCGGTTTCGACAGCCTTGAAGACATGAATGATGTCGAAGCTGACTTGCTCGATCGTGCTTGGGGTTTAGAACCCGACTCTCGTCTGTCTTGCCAAGTGAAGATTGTAGATGAAGATCTGGAAGTTGAAATTCCAAAATACACCATCAACCATGCTTCAGAAAATCATTAAGATTCAAAATCAAAAAACCACGCTTAGGCGTGGTTTTTTATGGTCTTTATTATTTATTTAAATCATAAAAATTAGATGACTTTTGATCGTTCAGCTGCTCGAAATGCTTCATCAGTAGATAAAGGCTCAATCACTTCATCTTCAAGTTTTAATTTCACAATTCCTTGAGAGTTGGTCAGTTGCTGCTGGGTCTGAATGCGTTTAATCATTTTCTCCAGCACATGCAGCAACTCTGGGTAATCATAGTTTTGCACTTCATCCAGATTTAACAGTAAATGGAAACCTTTATATTCATAATCAAACCAGCGTTGATATTCAACTTTCTGGAAGGCATATTTTTCCATCACCTGCCAGGTGCGAACTGGTGCCTTAATCCCTTTCAGGAAAATTGGCTCTTTAGGTGCACATAGATAGTCATTTTTGATCAGGTTATGGGTATCTTCAGAAATCAGGATTTCATCAACTTCCGCAGCACTTTGTAAGCGTGCAGCCAGATTGGCATCACGACCAACAATCGTATAGGCCATACGGTGATTGGCGCCATAGTTCCCCACGTGGCAATAACCGGTTGAAATCCCCATACGGATATGTAATGGCGGATAACCCATTTTGATCCAGCGTTCGCGTAACAATTTCATTTGCTGACGCATTGAAATTGCCATTTCCAGACAGTTTTTAGCATCCTGCTCTACACCATCTGAATGCGGATCGCCAAAGAAGATCAGGATGGCATCACCCATAAACTTATCGACTGTTGCTTCATATTTCTTGGCGATTTCAGTCATATGACTTAAATAGTCATTCAGCAGGAAAGCCAAGTCATCCGGAATCAGAGTTTCAGAAAGCTCTGTAAATCCCTGAATATCCGAAAAGAAAATCGTGAGTTTTTTACGTTTGTATTCGATCTTAGCTTCAGATTCGCCTTTCATGATGGATTGCCATAACTGCACTGGCGCATAACGGCTGAGCTGATTGGCGAATTCCATATAACGGTTCATCTGGTCGAAATAATGGTTTTTCTTCTGGGTCATATATTGCATACGACCGCTTTGATAGAAATTTCCAACACCAAAATAAGTAATCAGACAGATGAAACCTAGTACGGTGAGTTCGGTACTGGTTGGACTGAAATAGCTGGTAAATCCAAAAATACCAATGGTAGACAGATAAAAGATCATCGTGCCAATCAGGCCAGCCAGTGACACCATCATGAATGAAATCTTGTTATTAATGGCAGTATACAGCAATGTGACCACTGCCAGCAGGGACAACACCAGATCCAGATGCACAGCTGCAAGTACAACCGATACGATAATCACATCTAGAACAAAGAAGAAATTACGTTTTAAATTATAGTCGTATTTATAAATCATCCACCGGGATAATTTCGGTGTGATCACCAAGACCAGTGCCAGAAACAACGGAACGAAAATCTGGTAATTGGTATCCGGCTCCGTATAGTGATAGACGATCAGAACCAGAGACAGCATGATATATCCCATCATCCGATGGAAATATTCAAACTGTTTCGGTTCCTGATGAATCCAGTCGTCTAATTGCACTCAATTACTCTCTTAAAGTCCAGAATCCTGAATGGACCATAAAATGTATGTCAACGCTTAGTCCATACGCCAGTCAAATGGCATATCCCCTTGACCGCGTAAAGCCAGCATCAAGGTTTGACGCATATGTGCCAATACTTCACTGCTATAAGGAACTGCTGGAGTACCCCATACCGGCTTAGGCCATGCTACATCATTTTGATAACGCACCACATGATGAAAATGCAGTTGTGGCACCATATTGCCCAAAGCTGCGACATTCATTTTATCGGCACGGAATACACGCGCTAACTGGCTAGATAACCAGCTTGATTCACGTAAAAACTGTTCTTGGTCAGCTTGGCTCAATTCATATAATTCGGTAATGCCTGGTACACGCGGAACCAGAATCAACCATGGAAATTGCATATCATTCATCAAACGACATGTTGATAAAGGAAAGTCGCCTACAAAAAACGTATCTTGAGCAAGTTGTGGATGCAAACTAAACATATCTTTATAAATGATGCAAAATTAGAATGATGGCTAATACTACCATATACAATTGCGACTGAGTATTGTAAGCGGGCGCTTTAGGGCAATTTTGTATGAATTGTGAAGGACAAAACGGCAAACTATTAGCTTAAATAATTTCATATGAAAACAAGCTGATATTCACACTATATTTATAAAAATGAAATATAGCGTGAATATTCATATTCCATGAAATCTAAAAATATTAATTTAGCTCTTTTAATAGGCTATCCAGTAAATCGCTGATGAACTGGATTCGTTTTTGATAATCTTCCAGCATCACCATCACTTTTAATCGCTGGCCGCCTTCCATCCTGAAATAGGTCGAATGTTTCTGCATCATCTGGATAATACTCATAGCCTGAACTGGCGTATCTGGCGCAAACTCGATATGGCCGCCCTGCCCACCAATGTCAATTTTAGTGATGCCCAATTGCTCGGCTTTAAGACGTAGCTGATGCACAGCAAATAATTGTTTCACCGGTTGCGGCGGAATGCCAAAACGGTCAATCAGTTCCATACGGATATTATCGAGTTTTTCCTGAGTATCAGTATTACTGATGCGTTTGTAGAACAGCAAGCGCTGATGTACATCACCCAGATAATCGTCTGGAATCAGGGCTGGCATATGCAGGTTGATTTCCGCAGTTAAAGACAGTGGCGCATCAAAATTCGGCGTTTTACCTTTTTGAATCGCTTTAGTCGCCTTTTCCAGCATTTCCATATACAGGCTATAGCCGATCGCCTGCATCGAACCACTTTGCTGCTCACCTAGAAGTTCACCTGCACCGCGAATTTCCAGATCTTCGGTGGCCAGCATAAAGCCTGCACCCAAAGTCGAGGCACGTTGAATCGCTTCCAGACGTTTTTCTGCATCACCTTTCAAGGCTTTTAAGGATGGCACTAACAGATAGGCATAAGCCTGGTGATGCGAACGCCCAACCCGGCCACGCAACTGGTGTAACTGTGCAAGACCGAGCTTGTCTGCCCGCTCAATAATAATAGTATTGGCATTTGGTACATCAATTCCGGTCTCAATAATGGTCGAGCACACCAGGACATTGTATTCCTTGTGATAGAACTGCTGCATGACCTGCTCAAGCTCACGTTCACGCATTTGCCCATGTGCCACAATGACACGTGCTTCCGGCACCAGATTCCGGATATTTTCTGCAGCACGTTCAATGGTATCGACTTCATTATGCAGGAAATAGACCTGACCACCGCGCAGTAATTCACGCAGAATTGCCTCTCGAATGGTGTCGCTGGTATGTTCCTGCACAAAGGTTTTTACAGCCAGACGGCGTGCTGGTGGCGTCGCGATAATCGACAGATCACGCATTCCACTAAAGGCCATATTCAGTGTACGTGGAATTGGCGTTGCTGTTAGGGTCAGCATATCAACATCGGCACGCAAAGCCTTAATACGTTCCTTATCACGCACCCCGAAACGGTGTTCTTCATCGACAATCATCAGTCCCAGATTATGGAACTGGACATTTTCCTGTAAAAGCTTATGGGTGCCGATGACAATATCGACTTTGCCATCTGCTAGGTCTTCAATGGTTTTGGTATGAGCTTTAGAAGAGCCGAAACGGGAAAGTACTTCAATGCGTACAGGCCAATCTGCAAAACGGTCTTTAAAAGATTCATAATGCTGCTGTGCCAGCAAAGTAGTGGGTACTAATACCGCAACCTGGCGATTATTCTGTACTGCGACAAAGGCTGCACGCATGGCGACTTCAGTTTTACCAAACCCGACATCACCACAGACCAGACGGTCCATTGGTTTGGCCAGTTGCATATCATATAATGTGGCTTCAATCGCATTGGCCTGATCCGGTGTTTCTTCATAGGCAAAGCCGCTAGCAAACTGCATATACAGGCTTTGATCAACCTCAAAACTGATCCCCGGCTTAGATGAACGACGTGCCTGGATATGTAATAACTCGGCTGCGACATCATGAATCTGTTCCAAAGCCTTACGTTTGGCTTTATTCCAGGCATCTGTACCCAGTTTATGTAAAGGTGCCAGATCTGGATCACCGCCACTATAGCGGCTGATCAGATGCAGGTTAGTCACTGGGACATAGACTTTAGCACCTTCTGCATAATCCAGTTGCAGAAATTCATGATCCTGATCATCAATACTTAAAGTAATTAAGCCTGCATAACGTCCTACACCATAATCAATGTGTACCACTGGCGCACCAATGCTCAGCTCGGTCAGACTGCGGATCAGGAATTCTTCTGACACTTCCTGCTGACGCTTGCGACGACGTTGAACTACACGATGTTCATAGAGCTGATTTTCCGAGATCACACTGATCCGATTTGTCAGAACCAGACCACGTTCTAATGGTGCACTGGTAATCGCAATCGCATGCAGAGATTCAACAAAAGCATCGAAGTTTTCTACGGTCGGAATATCACCCAGACTTGGACGCAGCGCATCTTTTAAGGTTTCACGCCGACCGGCACTTTCAGCGACCAGTAAAACCGGATGATTGGCCGCATCAATATATTTTTTGACTTCGGTAAAGGGCTTTTCACGTTTTGGATCAACAGGCAAGCGTGGTGGTAACTGGGTATCCAGATTAATCACGCCAGCTTTCTCCTCAAAAGCTTCTTGTGCCGCAATAATGCGACTAAACTGATTTAGCTGTTCTAAAAGCTGATTGGTCGGACAGAACAGTGCTTCAGGCGGCAGAATCGGCTGATCAATATTATGGCGGCGATCTTCATAACGGCGAGTTACGTCCTGCCAGAACTGTTCTAAACTCTGCTCCAATGCCTTATCTGTAATGACAATGCCATTCTTTGGTAAATACGAAATCAAGGTACTTTGCCCTTGCATCGCTTCATGACTAAAGAATAAAGGCAGGTAGAACTCAATTCCAGGTGAAGCAATGCCATCCATCACATCCTGATAAATTGGATTTTTCTTTGGATTAGCTGTCGGGAAAAATTCTGCATAACGGTCACGGAAAGTAGCACGACCTTCCTTAAGGGGAAATTCTTGTGCGGGTAATACCGTAAATTGTTCTAGAGTTTGCGTAGTACGCTGGGTTTCCGGATCAAAAAATTTCAGGGTCTCAATTTCGTCATCGAACAGGTCAATCCGGATCGGTGCATCCTGACCTGAAGCATATATATCGATAATGCTACCGCGAACTGCAAATTCACCATGGTCATAAACGGTATCGACCAGATGATAACCAGCCTGAATCAGTTTTTTCTTTTGCTGTTCCAGATCCAGCTTTTGTCCAACTCGAATATCGAAGTGTTCACCCAGCACCCATGAAGTAGGTGCAACACGCTGTGCCAATGTAGAAGCTGCCAGCAACAATACGCCACTTCGAGGCATATTAGATAAAATTGCCAGACGTTCAGAAACGATATCCTGATGCGGTGACAGACGGTCATAAGGCAAAATTTCCCAATCTGGAAATATGGTTGGTTTAATCCCATAAAATTCCAGTTCGCTTTCCAGTTGACCCAAATGCTGGTTATTACGTGCAACAATAACAAATAGGCGCGATTGCTGCTGCTTGATAATTTCTTTCAGCAAGAATGCAGTAGACGAGCCTTGCAGATTGCCTAACCAGCGTTTCTCGCCTGCCTTGAGCTTGGGTAAATTAAGTTGGGAAATTTCTTGTTGGAACATGTATATAGCTTTAAAGTCTAAACAACATGAAGCTTATACTATCACGATGATCTGGTGCTATTTCGTTATTTTTATGCAGTCGTTACAGATTGACTGCACAGGATAAAATCAGCCTATGATTCATCTATTTTTTGTCGCGTAAAAAGTTACGATAATAGTCATTTAACTTTTTCACAATCATTTTAAATTGCAGCAAGTTTTCTTCGGTATTTCCTAATCTTGCATTAAAACGTTGATTGGCAATTTCCAGATCAATTTTTTCATTAATGATCATTGCAGTTGAATATAGCGATTTTAAATCATCAAATGTTTTCATACGTCGGTTAGACAAGTATTCCAGCCGCTCACCCAGCTCCTGATTTAAATTAATCCCATCCACAATATAGCCAGTCCCTTCTACATATTGGATATGATTCTCTTCCAAAAAAGCCTGAGCCGGATCAGGTTTGTTTGATTTAAACAAGTTACTGATTTTATCAAACATGCTATACACTCAATTCATCGTATGATCGATATAGTCTAGATGAAAATGCCCCAAACCTACAGACGGGATTTGAGGCAAATGGTTAAAATCAGCACGAATCTATATTCAGCTCATCTTTAAGCTTTCAGGATACCTGTTCCCATTGATTCATCATTGGGACTTCTGAAACCAAATTTTCAAAGGCAAAGATTTCATCCAGCTGAATTTCACTCAACAAACCGAGCTCCAGCACCACTTCGGGTACAGTTTTATTTTCACGGATACATTGCTTGCCAATTTCATCGCAAGTGGCATGACCTAAAAGTGGCTCCAGTAAGGTGATAATCCCGATACTACGCATCACTGCATTTAAACAGTTCTGTTCGTTGGCCTGAATCCCGGCAATACATTTTTGTTGTAGGGTCTGCATACTTTGAGTTAATAATTGGATGGATTCATTTAAAGATATCGCGATGACAGGTTCCATGACATTGAGCTGTAATTGCCCTGCTTCTGCTGCCATCGTTATAGTCAAGTCATTGCCAATCACGCGAAACGCAATCTGATTGACTACTTCCGGAATAACCGGATTGACCTTGGCTGGCATGATAGAAGAACCTGCCTGCAATTCTGGTAAACGGATTTCCGCCAGACCGGTACGTGGGCCAGAACTCAAAAGACGCAAGTCATTACAGATCTTGGATAATTTAACAGCCAGATGTTTCAGACTGCTCGATAGAATAATAAACACACCACAATCGCTGGTCGCTTCGACATAATCTTCCGCGCCTTTTAAAGGTAGGCCAGTAATTTTCGCTAAAGTGTGTACTGCATGTTTGGCATAACCATCTGGAGTATTCACGCCGGTTCCAATGGCTGTCGCACCCAGATTCACTTCCAGCAACAACTGACGCATTTGCTCAATCAGCTTCAGGTCTTCCTTTAATAGAGTCGCGAAAGCACGGAATTCCTGTTCCAGGGTCATTGGAACCGCATCCTGTAACTGGGTACGCCCCATCTTGATCACATACTGAAACTCTGATGCCTTGCTATATAAAGTATCAATCAACGATTTTTGCACATGAAGCAGTTCATCCAGACGTGTATATGTCGCTAGACGTAGTGCCGTGGGATAGACATCATTGGTGGATTGCGAAGTATTCACATGATCATTTGGATGCAGGATATGGTAATCGCCTTTACGATGCCCGAGCAATTCTAGCGCCCGATTTGCAATGACCTCGTTTGCATTCATATTGATAGAAGTACCGGCTCCCCCCTGATAAGGATCAAGCGGAAATGCTTCCTGCCAATCCTGAGGTTGATGAATCAACTCATCACAGGCTTGTTGAATAGCACTACTTTGTTGTTCTGATATTTTCTGAAAATGTAAATTCGTTTGTGCTGCTGCTTTTTTAACTTGCGCCAGTGCGCGAATAAAGTGTGCTTGCTGGCCTACTGCCAGACCTGAAATCTGAAAATTTTCAATCGCACGCAAAGTATGAATACCATAATAGCTGTGCTGGGGAATCTGCTTCTTACCCAATAAATCCTGTTCAATTCGGCTTGATTCTATTTGCAACATATTGTCCATGTCATATTACTCTTAAGCGATAATGCGCCATTCAGAATGGCATTACTGCACTATGAAGAGAGGCTCTAAAAACAAATAGAAGGGATTTAAGCAGGATTTGAAACAAAATATGACTAATTCGAGCTTGTTGTTAGTTTTGTAAATTTGTGTAATTAAAATACAAAATTTCAATGAATTTAACCGTTTATTAAAATTACCTATTTTTCTTCAAAACCATGTGTAACTTTGCATTTTAGAACCCTCTACTAACTCTGCATTTTTATGAGAAAATTCTTAATTTACACAAAATATACATAAAAGCTGATCAACTGTTACAGAGTGTAATTTTTAAACCGTGTTTGAATCACTGCCCTGTAAACGCAGTTCAAAAAATCATCCCGGATGATGATGTTTAAAATTTAAGGATACTCTGCCTATGAGCTCGCTAAACCCGACACTGATTACTTTTATGTTTTATATCGTCGCCATGATTGGGATCGGTTTATACGCCTATCGTGCGACGTCCAATTTTGATGAATATATTCTGGGCGGGCGAAGTCTGGGCAGTGTCGTGACTGCGCTTTCCGCAGGTGCTTCCGATATGAGCGGCTGGTTGCTGATGGGTTTACCCGGAGCCATTTATCTGTCTGGCCTGTCTGAAGTCTGGATTGCGATTGGCCTGATTATTGGCGCCTGGCTGAACTGGTTACTGGTTGCTGGCCGTCTACGGGCGCATACCGAGTATCAGAACAATGCCCTGACCCTGCCGGATTATTTCACCAGCCGTTTTGCGGATAAGAAACGAATTTTACGCTTACTATCAGCCATTGTGATTTTGGTGTTCTTTGCAATTTACTGTGCTTCCGGCATGGTCGCAGGTGCACGTCTGTTCGAAAGCCTGTTTGGCTGGGATTACACCACGGCGCTCTGGCTTGGTGCAGTGGCTACGATTCTATATGTGTGTATTGGCGGCTTCCTGGCAATCAGTTGGACCGATACTTTCCAGGCAGGATTGATGATCTTTGCCCTGCTCATTACACCGATCATTACCTATTTGGC
Organism: Acinetobacter sp. UBA1496; assembly: GCF_002324975.1. NCBI lineage: Bacteria > Pseudomonadati > Pseudomonadota > Gammaproteobacteria > Moraxellales > Moraxellaceae > Acinetobacter > Acinetobacter sp. UBA1496. The sequence continues at coordinate 38,097 of NZ_DCRI01000077.1, forward strand.
ATTGGGTGATAATGCTCAACAAGTAGGTGCTCTATTAGAAACCGCCCGTCCACATGCATCCAATATGCTGGAAGGTCTGAGTTTTATGGCAATTATTTCCAGCCTAGCTTGGGGCTTAGGCTATTTTGGTCAGCCACATATTCTGGTGCGCTTTATGGCGGCAGATTCGGTTAAAACCATTCCTGCTGCACGCCGGATCGGGATGGCCTGGATGATTCTGTGTCTGGTGGGTGCGATGTCTGCGGGCTATATCGGAATTGCTTATTTTGCGGCAAATCCTGACCTTCCTGCTGCTGCAATCGTGAACCAGAATCCTGAAACCGTGTTTATGGAACTGACTAAAATTCTGTTTAATCCCTGGATTGCAGGCATTATATTGGCGGCAATTCTGGCTGCGATTATGAGTACGTTAAGCTGTCAGTTGCTGGTTTGTTCGACCACCCTGACTGAAGATTTATACAAAGGCTTTCTGCGTAAAAATGCGTCGCAAAAAGAACTGATCTGGGTGGGTCGTGGCATGGTGATTGTGATTGCCTTAATTGCAATTTCCTTGGCCATTAATCCGAATAGTAAAGTTCTGGGTCTGGTAGCTTATGCGTGGGCTGGCTTTGGTGCTGCCTTTGGTCCACTGATCATTTTCTCATTGTTCTGGAAACGCATGACCCTCAATGGCGCGATTATCGGAATGGTAGTTGGTGCTGTAACCGTAATTGTCTGGAAAAATTATATGGGTGATACCGGTCTGTACGAGATCATCCCGGGCTTTATTCTGGCAGCGTTAAGTATTGTGATTGTGAGCCTATTGGATAAAGCGCCAAGTCACGATGTCGTTAATCGTTTTGAACTGGCGAAAGCTGAATATCAAAAAGAAATGGCTGAAATGAATAAATAATCTTTCTATTTCAAATTAAAAAGGGACTTTATGTCCCTTTTGTTTTGTCTGAATTTATACCTTAGCTTTAGCCGGCATTTTCAACTTGATCTGCTGGGTTTCCTTGATCACTTCCATGACCGGATAACTACGGGTTTCTTTTACCCCCGGTAATTGCCACAAAATATCACCGGAGATTTTTCGGAATTCATCCATATTGGCACAGCGAATTTTCACTACGAAATCAAAGCCGCCGCTAATCATATGACATTCCACAATATCCGGAATATGCTGCACTGCCTCGGAAAATTCTTCCAGCACATTCGGTGTGGTTTTATCCAGCAGGATTTCGACAAAGACCACAAAACCGTTATTCAGCATAATTGGATTGAGCCGCGCTTCATAACCGAGAATAAATCCCTCCTTGGTTAGTTTTTGTACACGCGCCAGTACCGCAGTTGGTGATAGATTCACCATTTCTGCCAGTTTAATATTGGAAATTTTCGATTCAGACTGCAGCAAATCAAGGATGCGAATATCTATTCGGTCAAGGCTTAAATAAGGGCTATTCATTAGAATTATTCTCTAAAAATGATACAAACTATAGTGAGATATTCGTCAATTATTTTGGGATTATAGATTAAAACTCATTCAACTCAAAGAACCGATTGACGCAGTACAGGAAGTCACTATGTCCACTACATTACGCCCAAATTCGCACTCGAATGCCCTACAGCAATCGAATTATATTGTTGAATTTAAGGATAAAAATGAATATGAACAGCACATTAATTCTGCATGGCGACGTGCAGAATCCGAGTGCGTGGAAACCCTGCTGGAACATAGTGAAATTTCCTCCGAACTGACGGATAAAATCCAGAGCCTGGCTTTTGATCTGGCGCATTCCCTGCGCGAGCGTAAAGGTTCAGGTGGCAAGGCCGGCATTGTGCAAGGACTATTACAGGAATTTTCGCTGTCTTCTCAGGAAGGTATTGCATTGATGTGTCTGGCAGAAGCCTTGTTGCGTATTCCGGATACGGCAACCCGTGACCTGCTGATCCGTGACAAGATCAATCAAGGCAACTGGAAAGAGCATCTGGGTCAAAGCCAACTAATGTTTGTGAATGCAGCAGCTTGGGGATTGATGCTGACCGGAAAACTGATGGAAACCCCACAGCAGAAAAGTCTGTCAAGTCTGTTAACTGGCCTTTTGGCACGCAGTGGCCGTGGCATTATCCGCAAGGCAGTCGATGTGGCGATGCGCATGATGGGTGAACAGTTTGTGACTGGCGAAACTATTGATGAAGCACTGAAAAATGCCGAACGTCTGGAAGAAAAAGGTTTCCAATATTCTTATGACATGCTGGGTGAAGCAGCACTAACCGATCCGGATGCAGAACGTTATTATCAGGATTATCAAGATGCGATTCATGCCATTGGCAAGGCATCAACAGATAAGGATGTTTATAACGGTCCGGGAATTTCTATCAAACTGTCTGCACTGCATCCACGTTATCAGCGTTCGCAAATGGATCGCGTGAATGATGAATTGTATTCAAAAGTACTGAATCTGGCAGTTCTGGCGAAAAACTATAATATCGGGCTGAATATTGATGCCGAAGAAACTGAGCGTCTGGAAATTTCCCTAGAGCTTTTAGAACGCCTGTGTTTTGAACCTGAACTCAATAACTGGAAAGGCATTGGTTTCGTGATTCAGGCTTACCAGAAACGCTGCTTCTATGTCGTGGATTACATCATTGATCTGGCTAAACGCAGTCAGAAACGCCTGATGATTCGTCTGGTGAAAGGCGCTTACTGGGATAGCGAAATCAAGAAAGCTCAAATTGAAGGCATGTCAGATTATCCGGTATTCACCCGTAAAGTGCATACTGACCTATCCTATATTGCCTGTGCACGAAAACTATTAGCAGAACCGGACTATATCTACCCGCAATTTGCGACGCATAATGCGCAGACTGTTGCCACTATTTACCAACTAGCCAATCCAGAACGTTATTATGCCGGTCAATACGAATTCCAGTGTCTGCATGGCATGGGTGAACCACTATACGAAAATGTGGTGGGTGACAAGGTTGCTGGAAAACTCGGTGTTCCATGCCGGATCTATGCACCTGTCGGGAACCATGAAACTCTACTGGCTTATCTGGTGCGTCGTCTGTTAGAAAATGGCGCCAATACTTCATTCGTGAATCGCATTGCCGACAAAAATTTAAAAGTCGAAGACCTGATTGAGAATCCACGTCAAACCATTTTAAAAGCAGCCCAACAGGAAAATGCCTTAGGTGCTAAACATCCGCAAATCCCTTATCCAAAAGATTTATATGGTACTTTACGATCAAATTCTTCTGGTTTAGATCTGGCCAATGATACAGACCTGCAAGCCTTAAATGAAGTTGCGACAGACTTGGCGAGTAGCCAATTCCAGGCTGCGGCGATGGGTACTGCTTTTTCAGAAATCGATAGCAGCCATTCAGTACAGATTATCAATCCAGCACAGCATCAGGACGTTGTTGGTACTGTCTATGAAGCCACCACTGAACAGGCTAAAATAGCCCTAACTCAGGCAGTGAATGCACAAAGTTTCTGGAGCAATTTGCCAAAAGATGAACGTGCTGCCTGTTTGAATAAAGCCGCTGACCTGATGCAGGAACGTCTGTTGCCACTGATGGTCCTACTGTCTCGTGAAGCCGGTAAAACTTATGCTAATGCGATTGCCGAAGTCCGTGAAGCGATTGACTTCCTACGCTACTATGCTGGCCAGATGCTGGACCTGTCTAATGATGTACATATTCAGCCTTTAGGAACTGTACTCTGCATTAGTCCTTGGAACTTCCCGTTAGCGATCTTTACCGGACAGATTTCGGCGGCATTGGTTGCTGGCAATACAGTCATCGCAAAACCTGCTGAACAGACTCCGTTGATTGCCGCTCAAGCTGTGCAGATTCTCTGGGAAGCGGGTATTCCACAAGATGTACTGCAATTATTACCGGGTCGTGGTGAAACCATTGGTGCTCAACTCAGCCAAGATTCACGCATCCAGGGCATCATGTTTACCGGTTCAACCGAAGTAGCGAAGATTCTGCAAAAAACTGTCGCAGCACGCCTGAATCAGTTTGGCGAAAGCGTCACTTTAATTGCCGAAACTGGTGGTCAGAATGCCATGATCGTAGATTCGTCTGCGCTCACCGAACAGGTTGTGCTGGATGTGGTCAACTCTGCTTATGATAGTGCTGGTCAGCGTTGTTCCGCCCTGCGTGTATTGTGTGTACAGGAAGATAATCTAGATACCGTACGTAAGATGCTAAAAGGTGCAATGCAGCAATTGCGAGTCGGTAATCCGGTTCTACTCAAAATGGATATCGGTCCTGTGATTGATGCCGAAGCACAGCAAAACATCCAGGAACATATTGAGCAGATGCGCAGTAAAGGTCATAAAGTTCATCAACTAATGTTTAATCAGGATGCTTTTGATCTAGCTCAAGGTACCTTCATCCCACCAACTTTGATTGAACTGCCGAATTTGAATGATCTTGAACGTGAAGTCTTTGGTCCAGTGCTGCATCTGATTAGCTATAAAGCCGGTGAGCTGCCACAACTTCTAGATCAGATCAATAGTAAAGGTTATGGCCTAACCATGGGCCTACATACCCGGATTGATGAAACCATGCAAACCGTGATTTCAAAAGCGCATGTCGGGAACTTGTATATCAACCGCAATATTGTCGGTGCTGTGGTGGGTGTACAACCCTTCGGTGGTGAAGGTCTGTCTGGGACTGGTCCTAAAGCTGGCGGTCCACTTTATATCTACCGTTTAATGCATCAGGTGTCTGAGAAGAAACTGGCTCAGCCTTATGCCATGCAGCCTGCCCAAGCTTCCTTTGGAAATCCGGTGTTACAGGACTTTAAGGCCTGGGTAAACAAGACTTTCCCAAGAGTTTCTTTGCAAGCTCCTGCTCAGATTACAACGGTACATAGCTTTAGCCTACAAGGTCCAACGGGTGAAGAAAACCAGTACATGATCTTGCCGCGTGAGAGTGTGTTATCACTAGCAGAAAATGATATGGATCAGATTCAGCAAATCTTGTCAATTTTATCGGTCGGTAGCCGTCCGGCTGTACTGGCAGACAATACTTTTATACTCAAGTATCTGCAAAGTATGCCCGCGAGTGTGGTGAAGGCCATTAAAGTTATCAAGGATATTGAATCAGGTGATTTTGAAGCTGTATTGCATCATGGCGAGACCTCTGCATTGATGGATTTGCAGCAACGTATTGCAAGACGACAAGGAGCTATTGTAGGTATCACCCACTTAAGTTCCGGTAATTATGATATTCCTGTTGAACGTTTCGTGATTGAACGTGCAATCAGTATCAATACCGCAGCTGCAGGTGGTAATGCCAGTCTCATGACCATGTCAGGTCTGTAAAAAGCTTTAGTACTGAGATTATTTTAATCCCTTTCCTCTTATGGCCAAATCTCTCCCCCTTTGAAGATTTGGCCTTTTTTTAACTGCTTTTCCAGCCCGTTTCCCTGAATAGTCTTAGGCAGAACAGCAAATTTTTGCTACCATCTTGGCTTTCAAAATATTTGCGATTTTTTACTGCATATGACCTCATCTTATCAGCAACAACTGGATGCCAAAGTTGAACGCATTAGCGCGCAATTTGCCGAATATCAACCACCTGCCCTTGAAGTATTTGAGTCACCTGAACAGTACTATCGCATGCGTGCTGAATTCCGGATCTGGCATACTGAAGATGACCTGTTCTATGCCATGTTTGAGCGTGATGAGAACAATAATAAGAGAGTGATCCGTATTAATGAATTCCCTGTGGCTGACCGCAGTATTAATGACTTAATGCCGCAATTACTAGAAGCCTTCAAAGCCGATGCAACTCTGGGTCACCGCCTATTTGAAGTGCATTTCCTGGCAACACTAAAAGGTGAAGTACTGGTTTCCCTGATCTATCACCGCAAGCTGGATGAAAGCTGGGAACCTGCAGCTAAAGCACTGGCTGAAAAATTGAAGATCAAGCTGATTGGTCGTAGCCGTGGCCAGAAATTTGTCTTGAGCGATGAGTTTGTCGTAGAAGAACTCAGTGTATTTGACCGCAAATATCAGTACAAACAGATCGAAAGCAGCTTTACTCAACCAAATGCGCAAGTCTGCCAGAAAATGCTGGAATGGGCATGTAATGTCGCGCAGCAGTCTGATAAAGACCTGTTAGAGCTTTACTGTGGCAATGGTAACTTTACCCTGCCATTGTCTACCCGTTTCCGTCGTGCATTGGCAACTGAATTGGCCAAGTCATCTGTGTATGCGGCTGAATGGAATATCGAGCAGAACGGTATCGACAATATTCAGGTAGCACGTCTATCTGCGGAAGAATTTACACAAGCTTTTAATGGTGATCGTACTTTCCGCCGTCTACAAGAAGCCAATATTGACCTGTCAACTTATGACTTCGATACGGTATTCGTCGATCCTCCGCGTGCAGGGATCGATGATGAAACACTGAAACTGCTACAGCGCTTTGAACGAATCATCTACATTTCTTGCAATCCGGACACATTACATGACAATCTGAAACAACTGTCCCAAACCCATAAAATTACCAAGTTTGCCCTATTCGATCAGTTCCCTTATACCCATCATGTAGAGTCCGGAGTACTGCTGGAAAAACGCTAAAAATATTGTTTCAATTTATTTTTTTGTTACATAAATGGAGCTTTTGTTAGCTCCATTTTTTATACATAAAATTAACAACTTATCCATGAATTATCTTGTTTCAATCAAATAATATCGTTTAAAATCTCTTCTACAATCGAAAATTTAAAATACTGACTGCTGCTTTTATCACATAGGTCCTATTGCTTTATTTATTAAATTGGATATATTTCACCCTATGTTAGGTTGTGTATGAAGGCTCTATGAGTTTCTGGCAGAAGTTGTTTTCAGATGAACAACAAAATGAACACAAGAACCAGATTGCTTGTGTTGAAAATGATTGCTCTTGCAAGACAAATGAACAGCTCCTTGAAGCACTGTCTAAAGCAACTGATGAAGATATCATTATCGGAATCAAAAAAGTTCTAGCTTCTCGCGGTTACAGCCGCAAAGAACTCAATGAACTTCAGCACCTGCCGCTGCAATAAGCGGTTTAGGTCTTGATAAAAAGCATTTGCATACGCAAATGCTTTTTTTTATATCTATCATTTGGATTTTTGCCTACCCCTCTCTGCTTTCAATCAAATGGAACCTACTCCTTATATCTAAACCTAAGTGTCTATATCTTTATTCCTTTTCAAATATGCAGATTAGTGGCTTTCATATTTGCTTAGGCTATTTAAATATTATAATTTTAGGTCTGCCTTAATCAGTTCACATACAGCATTTATAAGGTTCAAGAAATTTGGTGGTGTTTCAAAAAG
>NZ_DCRI01000034.1:0-30300 GCF_002324975.1 Acinetobacter sp. UBA1496
ACTTTCGCAAGAGGTCTACTATATATAGTTATAAAAAAGGTCTGCATATTTGTAGACCTTTTTTATAATGAAGAATCATATTTAGATCATATCTAAATTTTTCCTAACGCATCATTAGTTTGGCATTTTCATTTCTAAATGCACGCAGGATTTGCTGCCCTGCACGACCGGTCGGGCTTAAACCTAAACGGTTTTGTTCCTGACGAATCGCCTGACGGGTTTTATCCCCAATCAGACCATCTACCTCACCAATATCATAACCACGGTTTAACAGGAATTGCTGGATCTCGCGACGTTCCGCACGTGACGTACCTGGATCATCGGTTGGCCAAGTTGCCTGGATACTTCCTTTACCTTGTAAGCGGTCAGATAAATGTGCAATCGCTAAAGCATAACTTTCTGCTGCGTTATAGCTGTAAATAGCATCAAAGTTTTTAAAGACTAAAAATACCGGGCCATTTTCGCCTGCAGGTGCCAATAAGCCAGCCTGAGAAGATTCGGATAAATTGCCCTGTAATAGCGCAGTACCATCAGCACGCACCACACCACGGTTCATCCAACTACTCAGTGATTTTTTATTGCGTCGGCCTTCGCCTGAAACAGACATACCTTGTGGAATTTTTACTTCAAAACCCCAAGGTTGGCCAGTCTGCCAGCCACGTTTTTTCAGGAAATTGGCTGTAGAAGCCAGTGCATCAGGAATACTGCCGACTAAATCACGACGACCATCCCCATCAAAATCAACCGCCAGCTCATCATAAGTCGATGGCATAAACTGGGTATGACCAAAAGCCCCTGCCCACGAACCTTTTAATTGGTTTTCATAGACATCACCCCGTTGCAGCAATTTCATGGTGGTAAAGAACTCACCACGGAAATAACTTTGACGACGACCTTCACAACTCAAGGTACCCAAGGCCTGTAATAAAGGATATTTTCCGGAAATATCCCCAAAGTTACTTTCTACGCCCCATACAGCTACGATCGTTTCTGCCGGCACTCCATAGGCTGCGCTAATCCGGTTTAATACCTCACGATGTTGCTGCAGTTTTTGTCGACCCAGCTGTACACGTTCTTCATCCACCAGTCCGGACAGATAATCCCAGATTGGGGTCGAAAACTCAGGCTGATAATTCAACTTTTCAATCACAGAATAATCAGGTGTTAAATTTTGCGTATAACGATCGTAGGTTGAACCACTTACGCCTTGTGCAATCGCCTGACTGCGCAAATTGGCAAGACAATTCTGAAAATTATTTTGGGACGCATAATTGACCGGACTGCTCGGCACAGAAGACATATCCGTTGATGTCACACGCTGACCATTAATAATCAGTTCTGCCTGTGCCTGTGTAGCAGCTAAAACCAAAGAACCAACAAAAAGTGCAAGCCGTTGCATAAGACCCTTAAATATTTAGATTTTGAATTATGTTTCTAACTTAGCAGTTCATGATGAAAATTAAAGCGCCAATACGTAAATTTAAATTCATAATTCCTACACTTTTGAATTCATTTTGTAGCTTTTAAATTTAAAAACTTATCCACAAACTCATTTTAAATTCAAATTAATCTTATTTTTAAATTTAAATTCAAAACTCAGGAAAACACTTTTGAATTTAAAAAATTATTGTGGATAACTTACCTTTAAATCAGGATTCTTCAATCAATCAAAGACTTATGGTATATAGTATTTCTGTTTTAAATTCATTTTTATTAGAAGTAACTATTTTTAAATTCAAAACTTTAAATTCATTAATCAGCTTTTAAATTTAAATTCATATTTTTGAATTTAAATTTAAACAGCAAAGTTTAAATTCAAAGTTCAGCTTTAGATTTGAATTTATTTTTATGAATTTAAATTCAAAACCTATTTCCAGTTTTAAATTCAAACTCAATGTTAAGTTTATCCACAAGTGAATAACCTAGAATTCAGCTCAAAATAGCAGCAAATTGAGTTATTATATTTATACTCAATTGATCAGTTTACAAGCAATTGATTTTAAAAATGATCCGACCAATGGCAGGGGATTTTTAAAGAGGCGCAATCATGCCTGAATCTGGACAAATAAAAAAGCGATTACCGAAGTGATCGCTTTTTTTATCAGCAGCTTAGAGCTTAGATGGTTATATCTTCGCTCAATGCCAATGGATTCGGTAAAATCTTCGCCAGTTGACGGCATAAAGTGGTCAGCTGAGCACTATCAGTTGGCATCAAAGTGATGTGGCCAATCTTGCGACCTTCACGCTCTGACTTGTTATATAGATGCAAGTGAGCGCCTTCTAAAGCCAGGACATCTTCAGATTTGGGATGCTGACCGATAATGTTTACCATCACGGTTGGACGCACCACTTCAGTTGAACCCAGTGGCAGACCTGCGACCGCACGAACATGGTTTTCAAACTGCGAGCAAACAGCGCCTTCAATCGACCAGTGACCTGAGTTATGCACACGTGGTGCCATCTCGTTTGCATACAGGCCTGTGTCTGTCACAAACAGCTCAAGAGTCAATACACCCACATAATCCAAGTGATTCAGCAAGCGAGTGATGTAATCCTGCGCGACTGGTTGCAGATCCGCACTATTGGGTGCCGGAACAATCGAGTGCGACAGGATGCCGTTGTGGTGATGATTTTCAGCCAATGGCCAGGTTTTCACATCACCATTTTGACCACGTACCGCAATGATCGATACTTCACGCGAGAAAGTCACAAAACTTTCTGCGATCAGTTCACCAGCAAGGCCGAGTTCCGCCCAAGCCTGATCAATTTGATCAGCTGAACGTAAAACAAACTGACCTTTACCATCGTAACCACCACGAGAGGTTTTTAGCACGATCGGCAAGCCAAGCTCAGCCACGGCCACCTGCAAGCTTTCCAGTGAAGTCACCGCTTTATACGGTGCAACCGGAATTTCCAGTTCATCAAATAGGGCTTTTTCAGACAGACGATGCTGTGCGATGGCTAAAGCCTGACGTGGTGGATGCAGATCTTTGTTTTGCGTTAAAACATCGATATCAGCCAATGGTGTATTTTCAAACTCCAGGCTAAAGACATCTGCGCTATTGATAAAGTCCTGCAAGCCATTTACAGCTTTGGTGGAGAAAACCGGACCTAAAGCCGCAGAAGGGCAGTCCGTATTGGCTTCAAAGAACGTACATTGAATATTTAGAGGTAGTGCGGCTTGTGCCATCATCCGACCTAACTGGCCGCCACCAAAAATACCGATGGTTTTATCCATTGTGTTTGATCCCGTATTAAGCTTGGACTTACATTTGACCTGGAATATTGTTACTTGCGACTTTCTCGGTTTGTGCCGCGCGGAAATCTGCGACATTTTTTGCGATCTCTGGACGGGTTAAACCTAAAATCTGTGCTGCCATAATGGCTGCATTAGTTGCACCGGCAGGACCGATCGCCAATGTTCCTACGGCGATACCCGCTGGCATTTGCACGATAGAAAGCAATGAATCGACACCATTTAAGATCGAAGATTTGACGGGTACACCTAGTACTGGCAAATCAGTTTTGGCTGCACACATACCTGGTAAATGCGCTGCACCACCTGCACCGGCAATAATCACCTGAATACCACGATCACGCGCTTGTTCAGCATATTCAAACAGACGGTCCGGGGTACGGTGTGCGGAAACGACTTCGGCTTCAAATGGGACACCAAGCTGCTTGAGCATTTTGGCAGTGTGTTCGAGAGTTGCCCAATCTGATTGAGAACCCATGATAATACCTACGAGAGGAGTATCTTGTGCAGCAGCCGCATTCATTGCAAATTTTCCAGAGATTAAAGTAAGAAAGATAAATCTCGACGAGAGAGCCAAGCTTGAATAGGAATGCATATTATAGACTGATTTTTCAGCTTCATAAAATTTAACGGTCAAAGCAAGGCTCGATTTTTCTTATTTTTTTAGCGGATTCTTAAAAACTGGAATAAAAATAGGGAAGTAGTGGCTAGTAAATGATTTCAGGAACTGCGGAATACAAAATAGACACAGCCACACAGACACAGCGCTGCCCATAAATAATCCAGTTTAAACGGCTGTTTGAACAGGAAAATCATAAAGGGAACAAAGACCAGTAGAGTGACGACTTCCTGGGTAATTTTCATTTGACCTACAGCCAGTCCCTGTTGGGCTAATAATTTAGTCGCTGGAATCATCAAGCTATATTCAAACAGGGCTATCGCCCAGCTAAATAAAATCGCCTGCCACAGTGGTGCATCATGCGGCAGGAATTTGAGATGTCCATACCAGGCCAAGGTCATAAAACAGTTAGCAATCACCAGAAGAAATAGAGCCGGTAGCATCTGCATGCACTCTGCAAAAAGTTCGGGCTTATTTTACGATTTATTTTGCCAAAAGATATTCCGGAAGCTTGAAAATTTCCCTGAATTTGTCTGTGAAACAGGATTTAAAAAATCCCGCAGGAATGCTTGAACTTTGACTATCTTTTCGGTCAAAGCCTTGCTATCGTTGCTTGCAAATCGAATAAATCATGGCAACAGCACCAGTACAAAGTGATGTGTCAGGCAAAATGGAGTGAAGTAGATGCATCTGCATATTTTGGGTATTTGTGGCACCTTTATGGGTTCACTGGCATTACTGGCACGTGATCTAGGCCATAAGGTGACAGGATCGGATCAAAACGTTTATCCACCGATGTCGACCCAGCTGGAAAATGCAGGCATTACTTTAATGCAGGGCTACGACCGCAGCCATTTACAGCCGCATCCGGATCTGATCATTGTCGGCAATGCCATGAAACGTGGTATTGATGCTGTAGAATATATGCTGAATGAAGGCCTGCCTTATATTTCAGGTCCACAGTTTCTGGCAGATCATGTCCTGCAAGGTAAACACGTTTTAGGTGTAGCTGGTACGCATGGTAAAACCACAACTACCACCATGCTGGCATGGGTACTGGATCAGGCCGGTTTAGAACCTGGCTTCCTGATTGGCGGTGTACCGCTTGGCTTTTCTGAAAGTGCGCGTTTAGGTGGCGGGAAATACTTCTGTGTCGAAGCCGATGAATATGATTCTGCCTTTTTCGACAAGCGTTCCAAGTTCGTGCATTACCATCCTAAAACAGCGATTCTGAACAATCTGGAATTTGACCATGCCGATATCTTTGATGATCTGGCAGCGATCCAGAAACAGTTCCACCATTTAGTGCGTACCATTCCAAGTGAAGGCCGCATTATTACGCCAATTACTGAAACGAATATTGATGAAGTGCTAGAGCAGGGCTGCTGGACGCCTGTGGTTCGTACTTCATTAGATGCCAATGAAAAATCTGAGCTCTATGCTGAACAGCTTTCAGAAGATGGTTCTCACTTCAAGGTACTGCAACACGGTATCGTAAAAGGCGAAGTGAAATGGAATATGACGGGTCAGCATAGTGTAGCCAATGCACTAGCAACGATTGCTGCTGCTGAACATGTCGGTGTCTCTATTGAAATGGCTTGTGAAGCACTTTCAAACTTTGGCGGTGTTAAGCGCCGTATGGAACTGCTGGACACTGTACGCGGCATTGAAGTCTATGATGACTTTGCCCATCACCCAACCGCGATTGATACCACCCTTGATGGCGCACGCAAGCGTCTCGGTGAACGTAAACTGTGGGCGATTATTGAACCACGTTCCAATACCATGCGTATGGGCAGCCATAAAGATGGTTTGGCACATTCCGCGCGTCTAGCCGATGAGGTGATCTGGTATCAACCTGAAGGTCTGGATTGGGATCTGCAACCGGTAATTGACGCTGCGCCAAATAAAGCTGTAGTCGCACGTACTCTGGATGAGATTATCCAGACCGTAGTGGCTGAATCAGGTGAGGGCGATGCCGTGGTGATCATGTCCAATGGCGGTTTTGGCGGGCTACATCAGAAACTGATTAGCGCTTTAAAAGCTTAAAAATTTATATGAAAAAGCCCGTAATTGCGGGCTTTTTTATTTTAAAAATTAAATTCGCTTTCTATCTTTTCTTAAGAAAATTGAACCTCATTCAAGTTCAAATCAACTTTCTTATTTTACTATTAAAACAGCTAAAATTTATCTTTCTTCTTTTCATTATCTTTTGTTGCAATCTGAACATAAGACTCATTGCAGTCTTTGAGTGCTCTAGGCACAATCAATAAGAACAACAGCATTTCCATTCTCTTTCATTCTCCACCCTCCTGATTATTTTCCAAGGTACAAAGTCAGCAAAAAAAATAGCTTTATCTCTCTTGTTCAGACCCTCATTTCCTTAGGAGATCTGTCATAACAACAATGAAAGCCATGGTTTATTACGGCGCCAATGATATCCGCTTTGAAGAACTCCCCATTCCCCAAATTCTGCAACCTACTGATGCCATTATCAAACTTAGCAAAGTCACCATTTGTGGTACTGACCTCGGTAGCTGGAAAGGTAAAAATCCCGAAATTGAGGAGGTTGCAAAAGAAAAAACTGGCAGCTTTAATGGCCGGATTCTCGGTCATGAAGGTATTGGTATTGTGGAAGAAGTCGGTTCCGCAGTTCAAAACTTTAAAAAGGGCGAGCGGGTGATTATTTCCTGTGTCAGCCGCTGCGGCACCTGTGAAAACTGCCAGAAACAGCTGTATGCCCATTGTAGAAACGAGGGTGGCTGGATCATGGGCTATATAATTGACGGCACTCATGCCGAATATGTCCGAACCCCATTTGCCGACACTTCTCTCTATCACCTACCAGAAGGTCTGAATGAAGATGTTGCGGTCTTTCTTTCCGATATTTTGCCGACCTCCCATGAAATTGGTGTGCAATATGGTCAGGTCAAACCGGGAGACAATGTGGCGATTGTCGGTGCCGGCCCGATTGGCATGAGTGCCTTGCTCACTGCCCAGTTTTATTCTCCAGCCAATATCATCATGGTTGATGTCGATGATAACCGGCTGGAATTTGCCAAAACTGTTGGGGCCACCCATACCGTGAATTCAGCCAATGAAGATGCCATTCAACGTGTACTGTACCTCACTGAGGGGCGAGGGGTGGACTGTGCTATTGAAGCGGTGGGCTTGGAAGCCACCTAGAATATTTGCCAACACATTGTGAAAGAGGGTGGCCATCTGGCCAATGTCGGTGTACATGGCAAATCCGTCAATTTTGAACTGAATAAACTCTGGATTAAAAACCTGACTATTACCACAGGCCCGGTCAATACCAATACCACCGGCATGCTGCTCAAGACCTGCTGTTCCGGCAAATTGCCACTGGAAAAACTGGCCACCTATCACTTCAAGTTTGCTGAATTTGAAAAGGCCTATGATGTGTTTAAACATGCCTCTGACGAAAAGGCTTTAAAGGTCATGATTGAAATGACTTAGATCATTATCGGCAACAAAAAAGTCCGCATAGCGGACTTTTTTATTTTTTAGCGTCAATTAAAGATAGGGAATATAACCACGCTGTTTATAACCTTGAGGAGAAGCAAGATTGGCCTGATTTTCATCCAGACGATAGAGCAGTTCCAGGAATCCGCCCAACTGTTCCTGTTGCAGTGCATGAGGTTCAAACTGGCCTAAACCGAAACGTGAAAATAAAGAAGAAATCTCACTATGTTTATGCACATATTTCATCGACCATTCCGAGAAATGTGGACGTTCTACCGTTGCATCCTGAAAGCGAAGCACCTGATGATGGCGTGGATCACGGCAAATACTCTGAAACAGATTTTCTACCACGTCCGCTTCACCTTCCAGACATTGAAAAAACTTGCCGTGGGAATAATATAAAACCCCGTTAATCTGATGAGCTTTATTGAATTTTCTCGCTACAGATAATATATCGCTAAGATCCTGTAATAACTCTTGTTCAGATTCTATCCGCTCACTGGCGTAGCAAAGCTGTAGCATAAGGTCATCTCACTGAAGAAAGAATTAAAAGCATAATTTAATCAATTATTTTAATTTAAGTCGATCATTTTTTAAGCAAATATCCGTTTTTGCTTACATTGTTTTAGGTTTGCTTTTCCAAAGAAAACTTCTAACAATTACCTTCTGAGAGGAAATCAATGATTTCAGATATATAGCGATAATAATGAAGGAGTGAAACCTGATGTTAAAAGATCTGATTTTCACTGTAGCGTTGTTGTGTATATGTTTTATGCTTTTGATTATGCTAAATGAACTGGCCTTGACGACAGAGACCAATATTCTGCTCAGTTCAGTTTTTATAGGCTGGACGCTTTTACAGTTTGTTCGCCGTCGTATGTTTTTTTATATCAGTGTAAGCCTGACGATGGGAATACTTATGCTGTTAGGTAAATATGAAGAAGTGTTATGGAACAGCATAGGCCTGATGGCAGGTTATGGCGTATATAACCTGCTGCAGCGTATTTCTGTACCTGCACTTGAGGGCAAATTACAACATATCTCTATTTTGGATAAGTTTAATTCAATTGCTAAATAGCAGCTGCAACATCCTGTAGGCTGCGATCACGTTTAAACATGACATCTACATAGGAACACTGGGGAATAATTTTTAAACTATTCTTGCGGGCAAAATCGACCAGCACATCCAGCATTTTGCGTGCTACACCTTGACCGCGTAAGGAATTATCTACCCAGGTATGATCAGCCACGATGGTCGATGCTTCTTGCCACTGATATGTAATTTCAGCAAGACGTCGACCATCTTCCTCCATAAAAAATACACCGCCGCGTTTTGAATCTTGATGTTGAATGTCCATACTGAAGGCTGATCCCTTGATAAAATTATTGGTTTATTTAATTTAAAACATCTTCCTCAAGAAATAATATGAATTATTGTTAAGTTTTTAATATTAGATGAAATTTTTTATTTTCTTTCATCATTTCCTGTGAATTTTTTCAAATATTGATAACTTTTTATTTCTCTATTTTGCCTGATTGAGGGTGATGCAGTTTGAGTCATCGCATGTCAACCCAAAAATTTAATTTTAACTACTCCCTAATTCAGAAAGACAGGATTAGAATGCAGCATCTTTTTGCATGCAACTTCGTATGTCTGACTCATCTTCCGCTTCTTCCGTCACCAAGCAATGGATTGGTGTCATCGCTTTAGCCTGCGCGGCTTTTATTTTTAACACTACTGAATTTATTCCTGTGGCCTTACTGAGTGGAATCGGGCAAAGCTTTGCCATGTCCGCCACTCAGGCCGGCATCATGCTGACCATTTATGCCTGGATCGTGGCCTTACTTTCCCTTCCGATCATGCTGCTTACCAAAGCCATAGAACGGCGTTTTCTGCTGATGCTGATCTTTGCAGTTTTTATTTTAAGTCATGTGCTGTCCTATTTTGCCTGGAGTTTTAGCACGCTGGTGATCAGCCGGATAGGGATTGCCATCGCACATGCCTTGTTCTGGTCGATTACCGCTTCACTCGCGGTTCGGGTTGCACCGAAAGGTAAAGAGTTTCAGGCACTTGGTTTATTGGCTACTGGAACGGCGATGGCGATGGTGCTCGGTATTCCATTTGGCCGGATGATTGGTGAGGCGTATGGCTGGCGTAATAGTTTTGCCCTGATTGCGTGTCTCGCATTGATCATTTGCCTGATTCTGGCCAAAACCTTGCCATTGCTTCCAAGTGTCAATTCAGGCTCCCTCAGCAGCTTAAAAAGCCTGATCAAACGTCCAAGCCTGATGCTAGTCTTTACCCTCACCATTCTGGTGATTACGGCGCAATTTACCGCTTATAGTTATATTGAACCGTTTTCCCTGAATATCGCCCGGTTTGATTCAGCCCAAACCACGACTTTACTCTTGGTTTATGGCGGGGCAGGATTCCTAGGCTCCTATCTGTTTGGCCGTTTTGCTGCGCAGTTTCCGAAAATGACTATTCCTACTTTTACTTTTGGATTGGTTATTTCCATGCTGCTGTTATTACCACTGTCGAGCACAGTCACAGGTTTGTCTGGCCTATCTCTGCTGTGGGGTATGAGCATTATTGGTTTCAGCTTGGCCCTACAATCCAAAACCTTGAACCTGGCTGCAGATGCCACCGATGTTGCTATGGCCATTTATTCAAGCCTGTATAATGTCGGTATTGGCGGAGGAGCTTTGCTTGGCAGTATAGTCACGCTTCAGATTGGGCTATCGAACATTGGCTGGGTAGGCGCAGGGCTGGCGATCCTTGGATTTCTGCTTAGTCTTTATTTGGTTCAGCGCCTAGACTTTTTGCCCAAAGCCGCTGATTAAACGCTGCTTTTTGTAAAATAATTTGTGATTATGCATAAAATCTGTCATGCTCATCTGATATTGAGCAATTGCTCAAACAGAATTGAGTTTGAACAAGGGGAGTAGCCTCCTCCAAACGTTTAAGAATGAAATTTCAGTTTTTAAACGTGTCAGAATATCGTCATTACACTTTGCAAAAAGTCGGTATCTGAGCATCTTTAGGTCACACTTGATATAAAAAAGTGAAGCACTAAGATGTAGGCAAGACCTTGATCATGTTGTTATAGATGTTTTTCATCTGGCAGCTGGTCAAGGTTTTTTTATGGCCAGTCGTCCGATGTGGAGAATTCACATGGAAACAATTGGTACGCTCTGGCTGTATCTTGTCTTTTTCGCAATTGTCGCCGTCATGCTGGTGATCGATTTTGTCGGCTTTAAACATCAGCATGGTCAGGAAGTAAAAGTCCGTACCGCTGCCTACTGGAGTATCGCCTGGGTCAGTGTCGCGACTTTATTTGGTGGTGGATTATGGCTGTATCTGGAGCAGACTGCAGGTGCGGCAATTGCCAATACTAAGGTCATGGAATACTTTGCCGGTTATCTGCTGGAAAAATCCTTGGCAATTGATAATGTCTTTGTCTGGCTGATGATCTTTGCCGCCTTTGCCATTCCACCAGCGCTACAACGTAAATTGCTGTTATATGGTGTACTGGGTGCAATTGTGCTCAGAACAATCTTTATTTTTATTGGTGCCTGGTTTGTACAGGAATTCTCCTGGATTCTGTATCTCTTCGGTGCGTTCCTGGTGTATACCGGCTTCAAATTCCTGCGTGGTCAGCATGAAGAAGACAGCAATATTGAAGATATGGCCATTCTGAAATGGCTACGTAAACATATGCGTATCACCCCGCAACTTCAGGGCGATAAATTCTTTGTCCGTCAAAATGGTTTGCTTTGGGCAACGCCGTTATTCTTGGTGCTGATTCTGGTCGAAGCCTCTGATGTAATCTTCGCAGTCGATTCTATTCCGGCTATTTTTGCTGTCACCACCGACCCCTTCATTGTGCTTACTGCGAACCTGATGGCAATTTTAGGCCTGCGTGCAATGTTCTTCCTGCTCTCAGGTGCAGCCTCAAAAATGCATTATCTGCCTTATGGCCTAGGTTTGATTCTGGTCTTTATCGGCTTTAAGATGTTGATGCTGGATGTATTCCATATGCCGATCTGGATTTCACTGAGCTTTATTGTGATTGTCTTGACAGTGACTGCGATCTTGTCGATTCGTCATAGCAAGAAACATAACGAAACTACGCTGTAAAGCTAATCATAAAAAAAAGCCTGCTGATGCAGGCTTTTTTATTTGTCTATAAGCTCAGCTGCATACGCACGCTCTGTTGAAATTATTCGTGATTGTCTGATCTCATAAAAAATACGCATGGTTAAATATGAATGTTCATATAAACATGCTAATTTTTTCAGCTACAATCAATCGAAAAAATCAAAAAGCGCAGGTTTTAAATGTCTTCTATCATTGCAACGACGGCAATACGCGGTCGCTTCCTGGATATCAAGAATACGGTTGCCCAAGCGCGTGAAATTCACGACCAAGTGCGATATGTAGAAGATGGCTTGCTCATCAGCCAGAATGGTGAGATTCAATGGTTTGGCAGCTGGGAAGAGGGGCAGCAGCATCTGCCTGAAGGAGTGCAGGTATCTCATTATCCTGAGCAGCTGATCGTGCCAGGTTTTATTGATACCCATATCCATTTCCCCCAAACCGAAATGGTCGGTGCCTATGGTGAACAGCTACTGGAATGGTTAAATACTTATACCTTCCCGACTGAGATCCAGTTTCAGGATCCAGCTTATAGCCAGAAAATTGCACAGTTCTTTATTCAGGAACTGCTGAAGAATGGTACAACCACAGCTTTGGTGTTCTGTACCGTTCATCCGGCTTCGGTAGAAGCATTGTTCGAAGCGGCTACAGCACAGAATATGCGACTGATTGCCGGTAAAGTGCTGATGGACCGCCATGCACCTGAAGCCCTAACCGATACCGCAGAATCTGCCTATAGCGATTCTAAAGCCCTGATTGAGAAATGGCATGGTAAGGGACGTAATCTTTATGCGATTACGCCCCGTTTTGCTCCAACCTCAACCCCTGAACAGCTAGAAAAAGCAGGTCAGTTAAAAGCTGAATATCCAGATGTCTATGTCCATACTCATCTCAGTGAAAATAAAAACGAGATTGCCTGGGTAAAAGAACTCTTTCCGGAACGTAAAGGCTATCTGGATGTCTATCATCATTATGGGCTGACCGGTGCTAAATCCGTATTTGCCCATTGTGTGCATCTGGAGGAAGGGGAGTGGGATTGCATGCATCAAACCGACTCTGCGATTGCCTTCTGCCCAACCTCAAACCTGTTCCTGGGTAGCGGTTTATTTCCGCTGAAGAAAGCCTGGGATAAAGGCGTGAAAGTCGGCTTGGGTACCGATATCGGGGCAGGGACATCCTTTAATCAGCTGCAAACCCTGAATGAGGCTTATAAAGTGCAACAGCTACAAGGAGAAAAACTTTCGGCTTTTGAGTCGCTATATCATGCGACCCTGGGTGGTGCGAAAGCCTTAAGTCTGGATGACCGCTTGGGGAATTTTAATGTGGGCAAAGAAGCGGACTTTGTGGTGCTGGATCTCAATGCCACCGCTTTACAACAACTGCGTCAGAGCAGAGCCAAAAATATTGAAGAGACCTTTTTTGCACTGACCATGCTGGGAGATGACCGTAATATTGCAGCAACTTATGTCTATGGACAGGCTGTCTATGTCAAGGCCCAATAAATCGCGTCAGCGTAGGATCATTTTGGCTGCAATCGTCGCCGTCTGTGCCTTTGCGCTGAAGAGAGATTCACAGCAGCCCAAAAATTGATTACATTTACAGCAAGTAAAACAGGTGCATCTCAAGCAAGGATGTATTAAAATTGCTGCAATTCAGGTGTTGCAGGTCAACACCTTTTTTATTTTGCTATTTTTATTTTTTAGGTATCTACCCATGACCGTTCAAATGAGCGTAATGATTTCCGCTGAAGAAATTCAAGCTAAAGTCAAAGAGCTTGGTGCTAAAATCGATGCACACTATGCCAATAGTGACAAAGAGCTTGTACTTATCGGTTTGTTACGCGGTTCAGTGATTTTCATGGCAGACTTGTGTCGTGCCATTACCAAGCCACATGAACTCGACTTCATGACTGTATCCAGCTACGGCGGTGGTACGATTTCGAGCCGTGATGTCAAAATCCTGAAAGATCTGGACGGTGAAATCCGTGGTAAAGATGTGCTAGTGGTTGAAGATATTATCGACTCAGGTAATACCTTAAGCAAAGTCCTGGAAATCCTGCAAACCCGTCAGCCAAACTCAATTGAACTGTGCACTTTGGTGAGTAAACCTTCACGTCGTGAAATCGAGCTGGAAGTAAAATTCCTGGGCTTTGAAGTGGAAGACAAGTTCATTGTCGGTTATGGCCTGGACTATGATCAAAAATACCGTCATATTCCATTTATTGGTGAAATCGGTCTTTAAGAACCGGTTTAAAAGAAGTGGCTTCGTGCCACTTTTTTTATTTCTTGAATCATTTCAGTAACACAGCAAACAAAAACGCAACAGCCCGTTGCAGGACATGACTTTTTTCAGGGCTTTTCTTGCCGCAAGATAAACCTGATGTAAAAACAAAGACATGATAACAAGGAGTATGCTGATGTGGTCAATTATCGTTGCAATTGTAGTGGGTTTTATTGCGGGTCTGGTTGCACGCGCAATTCATCCTGGTGATGACAAGGCTGGATTCATTGTTACGACCCTGCTGGGGATTGCCGGTTCACTGGTTGCGACCTTTGCCGGACGTATGCTGGGCTTGTACTCCCAAGATTCTGCCGCAGGTTTCATTGCTTCAGTGATCGGTGCCATAGTCATCCTGTTTATCTACAATATGGTGACTAAACGTAAACGGATCTAAGCTCTGCTTGGAATAAGTTTCTTTCATAAAAAAAAGAGCGCCTAGATAGGTGCTCTTTTTTTATTTGCTGATCATGGTCAGAATTTTACAGGCCGAATTCTTTGAAGCCTTGTTCAATCTGTTCTGCTGGCTGAGCGCCCATGATTTTAAAACCATTCGAGAATATAATTGCTGGAGTGCCATTTACACCGAGTGATTGTGCCAGCTGTTTATTACGTTCAATCGGGTTGGCACAGCTCTTTTTCGATTTAGGCTGTATACCTTGACCAATTAGGTCTTCCCAAGCTTGGGTCGGATTTTTTTCACAATAAACTTGTTTAGATGGCGCAATTGACTGCTGTTTTAAGGGCAGGATGAAGGTATAAATGGTGACATCTTTAAGTTTTTTCAGCTCTACTTCAAGTTGTTTACAATACGGGCAATTTGGGTCAGAAAAGATGGCAAGCTGACGTTTTCCTGTCCCTCTGACTGATTTAATTGCATCCTGAAGCGGTAACTTTTTCCAGTCGACACTGTTTTGTTTGAGTAATAAATCCTGAGTCAGATTATGCTGGTCCTGGATCCGAAACATTGAACCGGCTAGGAGATGCTGGGCATCTTCATTCAGATAGACAATCTGTCCCTGCATGGAACCGCTATAGATTCCTTTCATTTCGGTAGGCTGAATATTTTGAATTTTCAGGTTGGAACTGTTTTTTGCCAGATTGGCTTTAACCGTATCCACATTGGCAAAGCTGAGGCCAGGGAATAGGGTCAAAGCCAGCAGCATATTTCTTATTTGCATGAATGTCCTGCTCAGGTCCAAGTTAAATGTGTTCCGATTTTAGTCTTTTTACAAAGAAAATTCTGACTATTTTATGTAGCGTGATTTTCAAATCAAATTACTCAATCAATTATGTTTCACGTGGAACATTGACCCTTTAATGCTGATTGATTTCCACCGAGATATGCACGATTTCTTCATGAATAGAGATCGCTTCACGGATTTGATCAGCACTAATAGGGATTCCCGTTTGAACGGCAACAAAACAGGAAAATTTACCTTTACCGACCCTCGATACATGCAGATCAGTTAAGTGTAGATCACTTCCATATTCAGCAATGACTTCACGTATTTCTTCGACCACGGGGGCATCCATATCGGCATCCAGTAAAGTCTTGGCACTTTGCTTTAGCAGGCCAATCGCCCAGCGTGCAATCAGGACTGAGCCGACAAGTCCCAGTACTGCATCGAGAAAATCCCAGCCCATATATTTTCCGGCAAATAGAGCAATAATCGCCAGAACAGAAGTCACAGCATCAGCTACCACATGCAGAAAGGCTGCTTTATGGTTCAAGTCATGATGACCATGATTATTATCATGCTCGTGATGGGAATTTCCGTGATGATGATCATGGTGATGGTGCCCATCATCATGCTGCCCATCATCATGCAGCAACCAGGCACAGGCCAGGTTAATCAGTAGCCCTAAAATCGCGATTGGAATGGCTTCGTTATAATGAATCTGAACTGGCGAAAATAGGCGTTCTACCGAATGAATCGCCATAAATCCGGCTACTACGAGCAATAAAATCGCACTGCTATAACTGGCCAGAATTTTAATCCGCCAGGTGCCCATATTAAAGCGGGGGTCATTCTTATAATGGCGGGCAGCTTTATAGGCAAAGTAAGCCAACCCCAAGGCCAATACATGTGAGCCCATATGCCAGCCATCGGCAAGCAAAGCCATTGACTGGAAGATCCATCCCCCTAATACTTCCAGCACCATCATGACGGCGGTCAGAATCGTGGCAAACAGAATCTTTTTCTGTGCGAGTGGATTACCTTCATCAAATTGATGGCTGTGCGAATCGGCGTTATGTTTTTGCATAAAAGGGAACTGTCATTAATACTCCCCCCTAGTATATTTATTTTTGGAGATTTGTGGTGAGTCATGTACATGATGATAAAAAAATATTAAACCGGGTACGGCGCTTGCAAGGTCAGATGAACGCCGTAGAGCAGTCTCTCCTGAATCCTGAAGCAGGCTGTATTCAGGTCTTGCAACAGGTTGCAGCCCTTAAAGGTGCTATAAACGGTTTGATGAATGAATTGATCGAAACCCATTTAAGAGAGCATGTCATTGGGGAAGCTGCGGTTAATGAAGAAGAATTGGCTGAGTTTTTAAAATTATTAAAACGTTATGGCTGATTGTTTAGTTCAACATTTTTGTTTTCTTTACAGCAAGATAATTGACCGCTTTTTCATCTAACCGATACACTGCCACCCATTCTCTTCTTTCTTCCACATCATTCTTTTTAAAATGTGGTGAAACTTTTACGGCAGCTACATGACAGAAAATATCTCATGGCGACCTTTCGCCATGGTCAGTCTTGCATTGATTATGGGTACTATCGGCACAGCACTGGCAAGCCCGCTTTACCCCATTTATCAACAGATCTGGCATTTATCCCCAAGCCAGATTACCTATATTTTTGTCGCCTATATGTTTGGCTGTCTGGGTACCTTGTTATTCCTGGGACGTACCAGCAACACGATTGGTTTCTTAAGAACCCTGCAAATTGGCCTGGTATTTATTAGCATCGGCTTGGTCATTTCAGTTTTTGCCGAGAAGGCGCTGATTTTGTCGGTGGGTCGTTTTATCATTGGTATTGCTTCAGGTCTGATGACCACTTCAGCAATGCTAGGCATGATGCAAACCATTCCAGAGTCTCACAAGCAGCTTGCACCGCAACTGGTATCGATTCTGACGGCCATAGGCTTTGGTTTGGGGCCGTTTGTGGGTGGGGTAATTGCGCAGTTTTCTCAAGCTCCATTAATTACTCCATACCTCCCAATTATTCTTGGGGCAGTGCTGTGTTTTGTCGGATTATTCTGGCTAAAAACACCTGCTTTTGAACGCCAGCCTTTTAGTATTGCACCGAAATTACTGCGTCCTGAACCTCAGTATCATGCTGTGTTCATGATTGTGGGATTAACTGCATTTAATGCCTTTGCTGCTTTCAGTTTATTTGCTTCACTGTCACCGTCTTTTGTGCAGGATATCTTGCCCTGGCATGGTCCTTTGGTCAGCGGTACCGCCATTACCTGCATTTTGCTGATTTCTGCTGTGGTGCAGTTCTTTGCTAAAGCTGTTCCTGCAAAGAAATGTCTGAATATTGGCTTGATGATTATGCTGGTGAGCTTGGTTAGTCTTGCGCTCTGTATGATCCTTAAAGCAAGTATCTTGTTCTTCGCCAGTGATATCCTATTCGGGATTGGACATGGTTTTGCCTTAATGGGCGCATTCGGTGTGATTCATGCGATCACAACCTTGCAAAACCGTGCAGCCGTGATGTCGACTTACCTGTTTATAGGCTATTTGGGCACGATTGTGCCGATTATCGCGGTAGGTTATCTGGCTGATCACTTCGGCTTAGGATTTGCCGTGATCAGTTTCTGTGTGGCGATCAGTGCACTCTGTCTAATCCTTTGGTTATGGCATCAAAAACTGCAGCTAAAAGCCTAATAAAAAAGCCCCCATTTGAGGGCTTTTATTAAACTATCTTCTAAAACAACTCTAGTTGATAAAAGTTTTCTATTTCTCGCATTTGCTTTCTAAGCAATGGTTTAAGTTGTTGCCCATAAAGTTTCAAATGCCGCCCTGACATACTGGCAATTTCACTCGCATAGGCATAATCCCTACATAACTGCTCATACATCAACTTCAAAGATTTTGAATCAAACATTGGGTTTTGAATCACATGCATTTGCATAAATTTTTCCTAAAATTTACTTTCAACAAAAGCAACGCGAATGAAGTATTCCAAAATTCAAGACAAAACTCCTCTAAAGCTCAATAAGGATACAAGTAGAAAATTGTATTTACTGACGTTATAGAAAAGTCTATATTGATTTCTTAATAAAAAGCTTTGGTTTTCATTCTAGTCGCTCTAGTTGTTTTCCATTGTTTAGGGATGTTTGCAGACATCCCACCTTAAAATGCCCAGCCCCACGCTGGGCATTTTATTTTTTAAAATAAAAGAGTTTATGTTTCAGGGTCTCGACCTAAAGTACCAAAAAGATTGACCTTATTAACACCATGCATCAGACGTACACTTCCTATTTATTTCTATGAATTACTTTAAAAGAGTTATACACAAAGGGCTACCTGTTTACTGAACAAGTGCATTAATTGTTGTCGCGAAATATCATCAAAAGTTCATAAAAATATTTTATCAGCCAGTTACTTATAAATCTTCAAATGATAATCTAAGGCTAAAATATAAATCCACAAGATATAAAAAAAGCATCCGAAGATGCTTTTTTAAATACGTTTAGTCTTATTTACCAATACAGAATGATCCAAAGATCTTACCCAGCAAATCATCCGCACTAAAGTCACCCGTAATCTCACCCAGTGCATTCTGTGCCAAACGTAAAGACTCTGCGACCAGTTCACCTGCATTATAAACAACAAGTTGCTCACGAGCTTCAGCCAAATACATTTGAGTGCGCTTCATTGCGTCTAAATGACGGGTACGGGCAATAAAGGTATCTTCTTCTGGCTGGAAGCCTGCATGCGCTGTAATCGCATCTATGAGCGATTGGACACCGGTTTCCTGCTTAGCTGAGACAGTAATATGACGGAAGCCTTTAAAATCTCCCATGACAGCATCGGCACCGGTCAAATCGGCTTTATTCCCGATCAGGATCAGGCGTTTCGGTTCGAGATGCTCGGCAAAATATTCTTGAGCGAGTTGTAATGGATCATCACCTTGGCTCAGGTCATAAACCAGCAACAGCAGATCGGCCTGTTCAATTTCTTTAATTGCGCGGCGAATACCTTCTTTTTCCACGATATCGCCGGTTTCCCGCAGACCAGCAGTATCGGTCAGGGTAATCGGCAGGCCATTCAATGTGATCTTTTCATGCAATACATCACGGGTGGTTCCGGCAATATCGGTCACAATCGCACGTTCATTACCTGCTAGGGCATTAAGCAGGGAAGATTTGCCTGCATTGGGTTTACCGGCAATCACCACTTGCAGACCTTCACGCAGTAACTGTCCCTGACGTGCAGATTGCTGAACCTGAGTGACGGCATTTGCCACGCCATCCAGCAGATTTAAAATCTTGCCATCAGCCAGAAAGTCAATTTCCTCTTCCGGGAAATCGATCGCCGCTTCGACATGCAAACGCAAATGAATCAGCTGTTCCAATACCGTATTGACCTTGGTCGAGAAAGCCCCTTGCAGCGAACGGACTGCAGACCGTGCCGCCGCTTGGGAGGTCGCATCGATCAGATCGGCAATCGCTTCTGCCTGTACCAGATCCAGCTTGCCATTTTCAAAGGCACGCATCGAGAATTCACCGGCTTTGGCTGCAGTAGCACCCAGTTCCAGCAAACGGCCCAACAGGGCATTCTGGATCACAGGACCACCATGACCTTGCAGTTCCACCACATCTTCACCAGTAAAGGAATTCGGATTCGGGAAGCAGATCACCAGACCTTCGTCCATTACTTCACCGGCTGCATCATAGAACTGGCGAAACCCAGCAAAACGGGCTTTGGGCAAATCTTTTTGGCTCAAAGCCTGGGCAATTTCATAAGACTGGGGACCCGACAGGCGAATGACACCTACACCGCCACGTCCTGGGGGAGTTGCAATCGCAGCAATCGTAGTTCGGTCGAGCATAACATTCACCTAGAAAAAACTTAAAAATACAGCAAAAAAAATCCGCTCAAGATTACCATCTTAAGCGGATTTATTCAGCCCATCAGTACAACTTAGTTGACTGGTGTTGCCTCATCGCGTTTAGCACGGTCTTTGGCAACAGACTTGTTGATCAGTGTTTGCTGCAAGATCGTGATCAAGTTGTTCACAATCCAGTACAACACCAGACCTGCCGGGAAGAACAGCAAGAATATTGTAAAGATCACTGGCATAATCTTGAACACTTTCGCCTGCATTGGATCAGTTGGCTGCGGATTCAGCATCTGCTGAATATACATGGTCGCACCCATGATCAATGGCAGGATGAACCAAGGATCCATTGAAGATAAATCCTGGATCCAGAACATCCATGGTGCATGGCGCAGTTCTACAGATTCCATCAGTACCCAGTACAGTGCCAGGAAAATTGGCATTTGCAGTAGCAGTGGTAAACAACCAGCAAGTGGATTCACCTGCTCACGTTTGTACAGTGCCATCATTTCCTGAGAGAAGCGCATACGGTCTTCACCGAACTCTTCTTTCATGCGTTGCATTTCAGGTGCAATCACACGCATTTTCGCCATAGAGCGGTAGCTCTTCGACGACAATGGCCACAGGATTAGTTTAACCAGTACAGTTAACAGAATGATCGCCCAGCCCCAGTTACCCACTAGACCATGGAAGAACTCAAGACCAACAAACAGCAGTTTGGCAATCGGCCATAACCAGCCATAATCTACAGTCTGGTTCAGACCTGTTGCCAGATCTTTGAGCTCTGACTGGATTTTTGGACCAGAATAGAAGGTCGCATCGATTTCAGCTACGGTACCTGCAGGCACATTGAAAGTTGGAGAAGTAAAACCAATGATATTCATGTTATCAGTTGATTTACGTGATTCCAGCTTTGCACTGTAAGCTTCACCATTGGCTTGAGTCAGCTTCAGGTTACCTGGCACCCAGGCACTCACGAAGTAGTGCTGAACCATCGCAACCCAGCCACCTTTAGCTTCAGTATTCAGTTTTTCTTCAACAAAGTTGTCAAATTTTAACTTATTGTAGTTTTCATCCGGTGTACCCCAAGCGCCGCCCAGG
Organism: Acinetobacter sp. UBA1496; assembly: GCF_002324975.1. Classification (NCBI taxonomy): domain Bacteria; kingdom Pseudomonadati; phylum Pseudomonadota; class Gammaproteobacteria; order Moraxellales; family Moraxellaceae; genus Acinetobacter; species Acinetobacter sp. UBA1496. The sequence continues at coordinate 20,984 of NZ_DCRI01000034.1, forward strand.
AACGTACCCAGTGTGAAGATCCCCTGATCAGATTTACCTGGATCTTCGGAATTGTCACGTTTGATCTGACCGAACATCTGACCTTGCCAGGTCTGGCCGCTGCGGTTGACCACTTTGTGATTCACAACTATCGGATATTCACCTTCAGTAAAGTTGAAGGTTTTAATGACCTCTACACCATCAGCCGTTTTAAAGACCATAGGTACAGAAAGTACTTTGACAGTTTCGCCATCTTTATTTTTAGCGGCTTTGGCATCTGCCAGTGTATAAGCCGTTTTTTCCAGCTCATAGGTTGGACGGCCATTACGGCTGCTGTCCGGTCCATTCAGACCGATCAGGCCCGACTGAGCGACATAAGTCCGTTTCGCATCGCTTTCCAGCATGACGAATGGTTCATCGCTGTCTTTATTCTTGTCATGATTGAGTAATTCAACACGAACAATATCACCACCTTTAGGGTTGATCCAAAGATGATAAAGGTCAGTTTGTACTGAAATAAGCTGCTGACTTACAGGTGCGGTGGCATCCGTTGCTTGCTGCGCTGGCATATTTGCTTGTGGCAGATCAGAAGCGGCTGTCGCCGTCTGAGCATTTGGCAAATCTGCAGATACTTCATGTGAAACAACCGCAGCTTCTTGCTGTGGTTTGGTTTCAGCATTGCCATAATCTTTTTGCCACGCCAAAATGAGCAAATATGCGACAACAAACATGGCTCCGAGAATTGCAATCCTGGCCCATTGTTGCATATGTATTACCCCAAGTGGTTAGAGTGATTTTGGTTCAATAAACGATCACGAAAGGGTACAGCAACGTGAAGCGTTTGAGAATCTATTTGCTGAAATGAAATAAAACGAATCGCTTTCGGGGGAACCGGATCATATCCAGAGCCACCCCACGGATGACAACGGCAAATACGCTGAGTAGCCAGCCACACACCACGTACAGCTCCATGTGTATGGACTGCTTCCAAGGAATATTGAGAACATGTTGGAATATAACGACAGCGTGGTCCCAATAAAGGACTAATCGCAATCTGATAGAAACGTATTAACCAATGCAGTAAACGTACCATTGGCCATCTCTACTTCTGTGGGGAGGATGATGCTATTTTGGGATGCTTTTTGGCAAGACGGTTGAGTTTCTGCCAGGCAAATTGTAATTGCTGATGCAACTCTGCGTTCGGTACCGCTTCTATACCTACTTTAGGCATAACCACAATATCCAAATCATCTAGTTGCTGTTGATGCAGGCGAAAACTTTCGCGAGCAAGTCGTTTTACTCGATTTCGTTCGTGCGCACGGCGCACTTTTTTCTTAGCAACAACTAAACCCAAACGGCTGTTTGGCAGTTCGGAATGTTTTGCAAGAAAAAGGAAATGGGGTTGATGCACTTTAAAAAGCGCACCATTAAAGACTCCTTTATAATCTGCAGCACAGCGTAAACGAAGCTCTGTACCAAAACTATAAAGTGTAGTCATAACACCCAAAATCGGCAAAGCCTAACTGATTAAACAGTTAAGCTGTGACGACCTTTTGCACGACGGCGAGCTAGAACTTGACGACCAGCTTTAGTAGCCATACGAGCACGGAAACCATGAACGCGTTTACGCTTTAATTCAGATGGTTGGAATGTACGTTTCATATTGAAACTCCAAAAATGATCTTTCTATAAAGGTCCGCGATTTTAGTGCTCATTGCTTGAGCTGTCAATGCAAAAGCCATTTTCTTTTCAAATAAGACTGGAATCAAAATGTAAATAGGGATTAAAAAAATTGTATTCAAATACCTATATATAAGTTAACCACAATATAACCATTTGTTTTAAAATCAAATATAAGTTATTAACACTTATATCAACATAGTTATCCACAACTTATGTGAAATCTAAATTAAACTCCTGAGTTTTGAATTTAAATTTAAACTTTTCTCAGTTATCCACAAAAGAACCAAATCTTATAAATAAATTCAAATTTATAAATTTAAATTTATTACTATTAGGGCGGGCTTTTTCTGTGGAAAAGGTAATTTTGTATTAAATAAACAAAAGCTTAGTTTGTGGATAAAACTGTTTTTATTAATTTTATACTTTGTGGATAACTTTGTGCTATATTTTATCCACAGCTTGCGGATAAACTTATCCACACCAGCTTTTTAAATTTAAATTTATCCACCATGACTGCTTTTTGCGCAAAATCTGTGGAAATTGCCATGACAGATGTGGATAACTTGGTTAGAATGGCGACCCGCTTTGGCCGCGGTCAGCCTTTTTTGATTAACAATGGAATGAATAGGGGATTCACATGCTTTGGACAGACTGCTTAAATCGCTTGCGACAAGAGCTCTCTGGAAATGTCTTTACAATGTGGATTCGCCCGTTGGTTGCAGAAGAGCTGGACGATACCCTGCGTCTTTATGCACCTAATCCGTATTGGACGCGCTACATTCAAGAGCATCATCTGGAACTGATTTCGATTTTGGCCGAACAGCTATCTGAAGGTCGCGTACGTAAAGTTGAAATTCTGGTGGATTCCCGCCCAGGTGCAATTTTATCTGCCAGTGAACAGCCAGCGACGACAACAGCGGCTTTGGAATCTGCACCTGTGGTTGCGCCAGCACCGCGTCCTAAGAAAGAAAAAGAAGATTCAGGCAAAAATAGCCGTAAACGTCAGCTGAATCCTTTATTTACCTTCTCGTTATTTGTTGAAGGCCGTTCTAACCAGATGGCGGCTGAAACCTGTCGTAAGGTGTTAACCCAACTCGGTGCTTCGCAGCATAACCCGCTATTTTTATATGGCCCGACTGGTCTGGGTAAAACCCACTTGATGCAGGCAGTCGGGAATGCATTATTACAGGCAAAACCCAATGCCCGCGTAATGTATATGACTGCGGAAAGCTTTGTGCAGGATTTTGTCAGTTCCCTACAACAGGGCAAGGTTGAAGAGTTTAAGAAAAACTGCCGTTCACTGGATCTTTTGCTAGTCGATGATATTCATTTGCTCGCAGGTAAAGAAGCCAGTCTGGTGGAGTTCTTCTATACCTTTAACGCACTATTGGATGAATCGAAGCAAATTATCCTCACCTCGGATCGTTACCCTAAAGAATTGACAGAACTGGATCCACGTCTGGTTTCACGTTTTTCCTGGGGACTTTCTGTAGGTGTGGAACCACCCGATATCGAAACTCGAATTGAAATCTTGCTGAAAAAAGCCGAGAACACCGGTGTAGATTTACCACGTAACTGTGCGCTATTTATCGCCCAACAAGTGGTAGCGAACGTCCGTGAACTTGAAGGTGCGCTCAACAAAGTGGTAGCGATCTCGCGTTTTAAAGGAACGCCGATTGATCTGGATGTGGTACGTGAGTCTTTGAAAGATGTCCTCGCAATTCGTGCCCGTACCATCAGTACTGAAAATATCCAGCGTGTAGTGAGTGAGTATTTTCGCATTCCGCTTAAAGAGCTGGTAGGTCCAAAACGTACCCGTATTTATGCCCGTCCACGTCAGCTTGCAATGGGTCTGGCACGTGAACTGACCGGGGACAGTTTCCCGGAAATTGGTATGGCTTTTGGTGGTCGAGATCACAGTACAGTCATGCATGCCTGCGAAAAAGTGCAAAGCTTGCGTGAAGAAGATCCGATCTTCAATGAGGACTATAAAAACCTGCAACGCCTGTTGCAGAGTTGACCTAAAACGCTCAAATTCTGTTCTTGCTATGCGGCCTGTTTTGCCGCATAGTTAACTGCTAAAAATTCAACTTTTATCTTATTAATCTTCAGCTTTAGAGGAATGTACCGTGCGTTTAAAAATCGCGAAAGAAAGCTTACTGAATGTTCTCTCACATGTCGTAGGAGCGGTTGAACGTCGCCATACCTTAAATATTCTTTCAAACCTGAAAATCCAGGTGACTGCTGAAGCTTTAACCGTCACTGGTTCCGACTTGGAAGTAGAACTGGTTGCTAGCACCCAGTTGGCTGAAGGTGCATGCTTGCAAGCGGGTGAAACCACTGTTCCAGCACGTAAGCTGATTGATATCTGTAAATCTCTGCCATCAGCAGCCCTGATCGACCTGCAAATTACTGATGACCAGCGTTGTATCCTGAAATCTGGAAATAGTCGTTTTGTGCTCGGTACTTTGCCTGCGGATGACTATCCATTATTGAATACTGAAAATACCCAAGGCACGCAAGTGACTGTGACTCAGCGCGAATTAAAGCGTCTGTTTGAAAAAACGGCTTTCGCAATGGCAGTGCAGGACGTACGTTTCTACCTGACTGGTACTTTACTTGAAATTGATACCAATCAGCTTCGTGCGGTAACAACAGATGGTCACCGTCTGGCACTGTGTGAAACAGCAGCCCAATCGACAGCAACTCAATCGATTCAAGCCATTGTTCCACGTAAGGCGGTCGCTGAATTGCAACGTTTATTAAGCGTTGAAGATGAGCAGCTTTCTCTGCTGATTGGTCGTGAATTATTGAATGTAACCATTCGTATGGCCAGCCGTGATAAAGAACAGGCCGATATTACGGTTCGTTTCACCACGAAACTGATTGACGGTAAATTCCCGGACTACCGCCGTGTGATTCCACGTGGTGGCGACAAGAATGTGATTATTGCGCATGACGTGTTCAAGCAATCTTTACAACGCGTGGCTATTTTGAGTAATGAAAAACTGCGTGGCGTATTCCTGAACTTTAATGCCGGTTCATTACAACTTCGTGCCAATAACCCGGAACAGGATGAGGCGATTGAGGATCTAGCCATCCAGTATGCAGATGCACCACTGGAAATGTCATTCAATGCGCAATACCTGATTGAAGTCCTAGGTGTGCTAGATGGTGAAGATGTATCAATGACCATGACTGAAGCGAATCAGTCTGTACTGGTTCAGGATCCATCTCATACCGATCAGACTTATGTCGTGATGCCAATGCGTGTCTAAGCGACAGCTGAGCTAAGCCAACGCTATGCATATTACGCGTCTTCATATTGAGCGTGTACGAAATTTAAAAACGGTTGCACTCCAGGGATTGCAACCGTTTAATGTTTTTTATGGCCAGAATGGTTCAGGCAAGACTTCAGTACTGGAAGCTATTCATTTACTGGCCACAGGACGTTCCTTTCGTACCCATATCCCGAAAAATTACATTCAGCATGGCGCCTCGGATGCGATTGTGTTCGCCCAATCGGAAACTGAAAAAGTCGGCATGCAAAAAATGGCTAGCGGGGAACAGCTGATCAAGGTCAATGGTGATGCGATTGCAACCCAGGGTCAGCTTGCCAAGATGTTGCCCTTACAACTGCTTGATCCACAAAGCACCGATATTATCGACCATGGTGCCAAACCACGTCGTCAGTTATTGGACTGGTTAATGTTCCACGTGGAACCAGAGTTTTATCATGCCTGGCAATATTATTCACGGGCCCTAAAACAGCGGAACAGTCTGCTTAAATCCAAGCGTTTCTTGAGCCTGTCAGATCTGGAACCATGGAACCAGATGCTGAGTGAATATGGCGAGATTTTGCATTCCCAGCGTGTTGGTATTGTGGAACAGTGGAAGCCATTTTTTGAGGATGATCTCAAGCATCTACTGCCGGATCTGGAGATTTCTCTGGAATACAGTCCCGGCTTTCACAGCGAAAACGGTCTGTTAAATGACCTAACCAATCACCATGACAAAGATGTAGAACGACGCTATACCGAATATGGTCCACATCGCGCAGATTTGCGCCTCAAGACCCCTTTAGGCGATGCTGATGTGATCCTGTCCCGTGGACAAAAAAAGCTTTTAATGATGGCACTTAAACTGTCGCAAATCGCAATGCTGCATTCTTGTAATAAGGAAACTGTGGTATTATTAGATGATGTGACAGCAGAATTAGATTTAACCGCACAACAACGTTTAATTGAGCGATTGAGCCAGCTTGGTAGTCAAGTTTTTATTACCACTTTAGACCATGAATCAGTACAAAAGCACCTACATGATCTGTCTATCTCATATCAGTTATTCAATGTTGAAAACGGTACAGTTCAAGTTGTTGTGCAATAGTTTTTAAATTTTTACCTATCTTTGGATAAACCTATCTTTCACTAGGGAGAAACCATGAGTTCAGAAGATCAAGCTGCTTCTCAAACAGAACAAACCACTGAAAAAGCTTATGATTCCTCTAGCATCAAGGTATTACGTGGTTTAGACGCAGTACGTAAGCGTCCAGGCATGTACATTGGTGATACAGACGATGGTACTGGCTTACACCATATGGTCTTCGAGGTCGTAGATAACTCGATTGATGAGGCGCTGGCAGGTCACTGTGATGAAATTTTAGTGACTATTCATGAAGATGAATCAGTTTCAGTATCAGATAATGGCCGTGGTATTCCTACTGACATTCACCCTGAAGAAGGCGTGTCTGCTGCAGAAGTGATTTTAACCATTCTGCATGCGGGCGGTAAGTTTGATGATAACAGCTATAAAGTCTCTGGCGGTCTGCACGGTGTAGGTGTATCCGTAGTAAATGCGTTATCAGAAAAATTGGAACTAACCATTCATCGCGCCGGTAAAATCCATGAACAGGAATATCGTCATGGTGATCCAAAATTCCCTTTAAAAGTGGTGGGAAAGACCGATAAGACCGGTACTCGCGTGCGTTTCTGGCCAAGTGCTGAAACCTTTAGTCAGACCATTTTTAATGTCGACATCCTGGCCCGTCGTTTACGTGAACTGTCCTTCCTGAATGCAGGTGTACGAATCGTATTATGTGACGAACGTATCAATGCCGAATACATTTTTGATTATGAAGGCGGTTTGGCTGAGTTTGTTAAGTACATTAACCAGGGCAAAACTCACCTGAATGACATTTTCCATTTCACCACTCAGGCAGAAAATGGCATTGGTGTAGAAGTTGCCCTGCAATGGAATGATTCTTATCAGGAAAATGTACGCTGCTTTACCAACAACATCCCGCAAAAGGATGGCGGTACTCACTTAGCCGGTTTCCGTGCAGCACTGACCCGTGGTTTAAATAACTACATGGACAGTGAAAATATCCTGAAAAAAGAAAAAGTTGTGGTTTCAGGGGATGATGCGCGTGAGGGTTTGACTGCCATTGTGTCAGTAAAAGTACCTGATCCGAAATTCTCTTCACAAACCAAAGAAAAACTGGTGTCGAGTGAAGTGAAATCTGCCGTTGAGCAGGCCATGAACAAGGCATTCTCTGAATATCTGTTAGAGAATCCACAAGCGGCTAAATCAATTGCTGGCAAGATCATTGATGCAGCGCGTGCCCGTGATGCGGCGCGTAAAGCACGTGAAATGACCCGTCGTAAGAGTGCGCTCGATATCGCCGGTCTTCCAGGTAAACTGGCGGATTGCCAAGAGAAAGATCCAGCTTTATCTGAACTGTACCTGGTCGAAGGTGACTCTGCGGGCGGTTCTGCAAAACAGGGCCGTAACCGTAAGATGCAGGCAATTCTGCCGCTAAAAGGTAAGATCCTGAACGTGGAACGTGCCCGTTTTGACCGTATGATTTCTTCTGCAGAAGTGGGCACGCTGATTACGGCTCTCGGCTGTGGGATTGGTCGTGAAGAATATAACCCGGATAAGCTGCGTTATCACAAAATCATCATCATGACCGATGCTGACGTGGATGGTTCACACATCCGTACATTGCTGCTGACTTTCTTCTTCCGTCAAATGCCGGAACTGGTCGAGCGTGGTCATATCTATATCGCACAGCCGCCGTTGTACAAGCTGAAAAAAGGTAAACAGGAACAGTACATCAAGGACAATGATGCACTGGAAACTTACCTGATTTCCAACGCGATTGATGAGCTGGAACTGCATATCAGTGCCGATGCCCCTGCGATTCGTGGAGAAGCTCTGGCCAATGTGATTACCGATTATCAAACTTCACAAAAGAGTTTGGCACGTTTAACTGTACGTTATCCTGCAAGCTTGCTGGATGCGTTGATTTCACTAGAAGCATTCAAGCTGGATCAGTTGGAAGATAAAGCTTATGTGGAAACTTGGGGTGAAGACCTGCGTGCTGCGATTGAAAAAATCCAGCCAAGTTTACGTCCTGAACTGAGTCTGGAACGTTTTGAAAAAGATGTTAATGGCCAGATCGTAGAAAGCTGGTTGCCACGGATTACAATTTATGTGCATAACCTGCCACATCATTACCTGCTAGATGCTAGCTTGCTCAGCTCAAGTGAATATGCACGTTTACTGAAAAACTCGAAAAGCTGGTTCACGCTGCTTGAAGAGGGTGCTTATTTACAGAAAGGTGAGCGTAAGATTCAGGTCAGCAGTTTCCATCAGGTTTGGCAGCATATTCTGCAAGACTCTCGCCGCGGCATGATGATCCAGCGTTATAAAGGTCTGGGTGAGATGAACGCGGACCAGCTGTGGGAAACTACGATGGACCCTGAAAACCGTAACATGCTACAAGTGACGGTACAGGATGCGATTGAAGCAGACCGCATGTTCTCTTGTCTGATGGGGGACGATGTAGAACCACGTCGTGCCTTCATTGAAGAAAATGCCTTGAATGCTGATATTGATACCTGATCTATCGGAATAAATCGAAACGAAAAAGCGCCTTTTAAGGCGCTTTTTTTACGTAAATTTTCTATTAATGCCGGATGAACTGTTTAGAATAATTTTAATCTAAGCAGTTTTTAGACCAATGATCCGCTGATATTAGGTTTCAAAAAAGCCTGGTTCAGTAGAATCAAGTCTTATTTATAAAGAGGTTTATCCATGGATAGCCAGCTTGAAGAAATACGTGAGATCTGGGCCAATGCATTCTACAGTGGCGACTATGATGTGCTGCGCCACTATGAACATCAGGACTTTCAGGTGGTTTTTGAACAGGAAGGCCGCGTAGAAGGAAGCTATCTGCGTTATGACCGGATTGCGCATGCCGTACAAAACGGCGTATGGAAACCGCTGAAGCCAGACATAGAATATGAAGAATACGAGTACAATGAAGACCAGACTGAATGCCGGACCTTGATTGGACTGGAAAATAATAAACAGCGTCTTCAAGAGATCTGGAAGCTAGAGGATGAATGGAAAATTCTAGAACTTAGATTTTTGAAATCCTAAACTTTCAATAATTTATCAAGTTAATTCGAAATTTTGTAAAAATATTTGAATAGTGTTGTTTTAAATCTTGCTTAAACCCCGATCAATCGTGTGGATAACTGCAAAGTTATCCATATTTTTTTATGTGAATAAGATAGTATTTATCCACAAGTCATATTGTCTTTTTCATCTCTCGTTTTTTAAATTCAAATTTAGGGTGTGTTGACACT